>NC_014755.1 GCF_000183725.1 Sulfuricurvum kujiense DSM 16994
TTTGGATTGCAACCGATATTCGTAACTGCTAAACTTTTACGAACCATCCAACAAGGGGAGACCATGAGTTTTATACACGAAGAGGATCTATCGGTTGCAGATACGGAAGTGTTCGCCATTATACAAAATGAGTTTGAGCGACAATCAACCCATTTGGAAATGATCGCCAGTGAGAACTTTACCTCTCCCGCCGTTATGGAGGCGATGGGGAGTATATTTACCAATAAATACGCTGAGGGGTATCCGAACAAACGATACTACGGAGGATGTCAATTTGCCGATCAAGTAGAGCAACTGGCGAAAGATCGACTCTGTAAAATTTTCGGATGTGACTATGCAAACGTACAGCCCCATTCAGGAAGTCAAGCCAACGGGGCGGTTTATGCCGCGTTATTGCAAGCAGGCGATAAGATATTGGGGATGGATTTGCGTCACGGTGGACATTTGACGCACGGTGCAAAACCCAGTTTTTCAGGAAAAAACTACCACTCTTTTACGTATGGTGTGGAAGCAGATGGAAGAATGGATTATGAAAAGATAGCTCAGATCGCGGAAATTGTAAAACCTAAAATCATCGTATGCGGTGCAAGTGCCTATACGCGGGAAATCGATTTTAAAAAGTTCCGAACCATAGCGGAGCGTGTTGGTGCGATACTCTTTGCCGATATTGCCCATATTGCCGGATTGGTCGCGGCGGGTGAGCATATGAACCCGTTTCCCTACGCCGATGTCGTCACCTCTACAACCCATAAAACACTCAGAGGTCCTCGCGGCGGGGTGATTATGACCAATAACGAAGAGATAGCCAAAAAAATCGACAGTGCTATTTTTCCCGGAATACAAGGTGGTCCTCTGGTGCATGTCATCGCCGCAAAAGCGGTGGCGTTTGGAGAGGTTTTACACCCCTCATGGAAAGAGTATGCCAAAGCGGTTAAAAGCAACGCAAAACTTTTAGGGGAGATTATGAACCAAAGAGGGTTTCAGCTCATCAGCGGAGGAACCGATAATCATATGATTCTCATATCGTTGATGGACAAAGAGTTTTCAGGTGAAGAGGCAAGTGTGGCGTTGGAAAATGCCGGTATCACCGTCAATAAAAATTCGATCCCCTCCGATCCCCGCCCTGCTTCGTCTACCTCAGGTATACGCATAGGAAGTGCCGCATTAACGACACTGGGAATGAAAGAAAAAGAGTTTACCCTGATCGCGCATAGAATCAGCGATGTTTTAGATGACATACAAAACATCCCTCTTCAAATGGAGATTAAAGCGGAGCTCGAAACTCTTTTGAAGGGTTTTAGAGTCTATAATTATGCAACCTATTAAAGGCGATTCATGCAAGAGCTCGAAATATTAAACCAAAATTATCATCTCATTGCCAAAGCCATCACCTATATCGACACCCATTTCAAAAATCAGCCCTCTATCGATGAAATCGCTAAAAATATCGGTATGAGTAAATACCATTTTATGCGGGTGTTTAAAGAGTATGTCGGAGTAACCCCCAAACAATTTCTCCACTCCGTAACACTAAACTATGCCAAAGAGCATATCAAAGAGTCTAAATCTCTGTTGGACAGTACGCTGGATATCGGATTATCCAGTTCCAGCAGACTTCATGAACTTTTTGTCAATCTCATCGGGGTTACCCCAAAAGAGTGGAAAGAAAAAGGAAAAGACGTCACCATCACCTACGGTTTCGGGCTCACCCCCTTCGGTGAAGCACTGATCGCCTACACGGACAAAGGGGTCTGTTATTTAGGGTTTATCGATAAAAACAAAGAGGCTATTTTTAAACGATTTAATGAACTGTGGGAAAATGCAAACCTGCAACACGATGATGAAAAAGCGCAAACCTATTTGGAAAATATTTTTATCAAAAACAAAAAATACAACCTCATGGTCAAAGGGACAAACCTCCAAATCAATGTATGGAAAGCCCTCATCAATCTCCCAGATGGTGCAGTAACAACCTATCAAGATATCGCCAATACTATCGATAATCCCAAAGCGGTGCGCGCGGTAGCCAGTGCAATCGGTGAAAACCATATCGGCTATCTCATCCCCTGTCACCGTGTCATCGCCAAAAGTGGTGCTATGAGTGGGTATCGGTGGGGGATTGAGCGCAAAAAGATCCTCATCGCCTATGAGTCAGTCTCAAAAGAGACACCTCTCACGTACCGAACGGCAACCACCGAGGATATCCCAAGTCTCTGTCGCCTACTAGATCAGCTCTTCTCACAAGAAGCGGAGTTTACACCTGATAGTGCGAATCAGACAAAGGCATTGAAAAAAATCATCGACGATGAGAATATCGGTGAGATATACGTTGCATCCAAAGAGGGCGAGATTGTGGGGATGGCAAACCTGCTCTACACCGTGTCGACGGCATTGGGAGGAACGGTAGCCATTCTCGAAGATATGGTTATCGACGAGAATCACCGAGGAGAGGATATCGGCTCATTCTTACTCGAATACGTCCTCACAATCAGCAAAGAAAAGGGGATTCAGCGCCTTACCCTCCTCACCGATGGAGACAATATCGCGGCTCACCGCTTTTACGAGGGCATGGGATTTGAAAAGTCCTCCATGATTCCGTTACGAATTCAACTCTAACCGAAATAACACAGGAGCGTATTATGACGATTTGGCAACATGTACCGTTTGAAAACGAAGCGGCAATCGGCGAGTGGGCACGTATGAAGGGAATCACTTACCGCATCATCCGATGTTGGGAAAACGAACCCTTGGAAGCGGATGATTTACTGGTGGTATTGGGCGGATCGATGAGTGCGTATGATGATATAGGTTTCATTAAAAACGAAATCGAATTTTTACGTAAACGGATTGAATCAGGAGGCAAAATTTTCGGTATCTGTTTGGGCGCGCAATTGTTGGCAAGCGCGATGGGATCACGGGTCTATTCTTCCGGAACGCGCGAGGCAGGATGGAGAAGTATCGACCTCATGCCTCATCCGCTCACCGATTCACTGGATAAGACCCAATGCGTCTTTCATTGGCATGGAGATACGTTTGATCTACCAAACGATACCGTCCGTATTGCACGAAATGATGCTTTTGAGAATCAGGCGTTTGCCACGGTGGATGGACGGATCATCGCTACTCAATTTCATTTTGAGACGACAGCGGAGAGTATGGGGAAACTTTTAGATGCCGATGGTGAGTATCTTCAATCTGACTCTGTGTTTGTTGCCGATACCGATACGATCCAATCTGAAGCGCATCACATCCCTACAGCCAATAAAACGCTGTTTGAGCTGTTGGATCGATGGAATCAAACCCTCAGTTAAAGTGTTAGCAGAAATTATTTTAAGAAAATCCGCGTAAAATGTTTAAAATATATCAATATGTAATATTCTGGTTGGATGTTTCTGATAGTAGGATATTTTGAACCTCCGATTATCTTGTGGATTTCTATCAAAATGGTACATTTTTGGTATGAATAAACAATTAGGCTTCACTTGGAAAATCGTATGACTCACAGGTACATCCTAGATACCAATGTTCTTATTCAGTACCCCGAGGTCTTCGCTAAAGTCGGTGAGCAAATTAAGCTTGTGCTTCCTGAAGCTGTATTAGCTGAAATCTCCCATGCTCCCAGTACTGGAAGATGGGAAGGGCTTCAAACCCTAGTCGAAGAAGCAATTTCTCGTGGTGTCGAAGTGATGCAATCCCCCCACGAAGTTAAGCTAAATATACAATCAATGGATCGTGCTGCTCAACGCCTGAGCGGGGCTGACATTGATATAGCTCGAATTGCTATTGACCTCACTAACCGATTTGGAAAGACAGCAGTAAGTGTTGTTACGGCTGATAAGGCACTAATTCAATTTCTCGAATCCAGAAATATCGAGGCATTTGGAGCGCAACAGTTCATCGCGAATACAAGTTCGCAAAAAGCCAATCAAGTGTTACAGGAATCAGCTGGAAGATTAGCTTCATCTCAAAGTCGTTTCGCAGTTACCAGCTTTGCTATGGGTATCGTTGCCTCGCTAGTTAGTAACATGCTTTTTTCTTACCGCAACCAGTTACTTTCTACTATTCCAGTTTGGGGAACCATACTGGCGCTTCCTTTAATCGGTATAGGGCTGTATTGGTATCGCGAGCGTTACAGATTGTCTTATGGTGTATTTGAGTTCTGTGTAGGTGTACTAATGGGGTACTACATCTTTCTGCCTGACTTCGACTACTCGAAATTGGGTGCAACTCATGCCATTCAGATACTTGGTAGTCTCTATGTAATGGTTCGAGGAATGGATAATATTGGCAAAGGCATAGAAGGCACCAAGTTCGGTGCGTACTGGAAGCAGATTTTTTCATGATCTGTAACTTAAAAACCAGCAAGTGGCTTATGATTGTTCAATTTAAACGTTAAGCGTACAAGAAAAGAATGGAAAAACAAAAAATTTGTGCATATTGCAAAGAAGAGAAAAAATTAACAAAAGAACATTTATGGCCTAATTCTTTACATAAAAGAATTTATGCCGCTAACGAACAAAACGAAAATTATTTTTGGCTATCAAGACTACAACGTACTATTCCCAATGAACCAACAATAAAAGACGTCTGTGCTCATTGTAATAATGTTACATTATCAATATTAGATGCGTATATCTGCAATTTATTTGATAGGGAGTTTATTAATATTATTAAATTCAATGAAAAAATTTCTTTTGAATATGATTACCATCTATTAAAGCGTTGGCTGTTAAAAATGAGCTACAACTCAGCAAGAATTCATAGTGCTCATGATGAAAAAGCGCTAGAACTCATGTTACCCTATATTTTAGGAGAAGATGATAACTTAGGTCGTTCTGTTCAACTCTTTGCTCTACTTACATATCCAGAGGAAGTCAAAAAAAGAGAGATTGATAAAACCATTACTTCGGATGAAACAATAATTATTGAGCCGAAAATCCATAGAGTAGGTCACATTCTTTTTAAAGTTCCAAATATTGGTCAAAAAATACTTCGTGTGGTACATCTGCGTTCTTTTTCATTCTTGTTGGCATTTTGGCCATCAGCGGGAGGCAAAGCAGAACAAAATGATTTTGAATCCATCATCACAAGTAAAATGAATGGATTAAAATTACTGCGTGCTAATAAAAAAAATATTACATTGGAATGTGTTGGAATAGGTGCTTGGATGTCTTTAAAAGATGCAAGAAGTCAATTTGAGTTTAGTAATAAACAATAATTGTGGCACTCTTTCCCTCATTCTCAATATCCTCGTTGGGAATGCGTGAACATACACACGCCCAATCTTCAGCTTGAGAGTGAAATATTCCATTTTTAGAAGTATGGAACTCACTGTATTAACAATAATGCGCCACCGCTTTCACCACTTTCCAATTCTCATCGAAAAAGAAAACCTCTACCGCCTTTTTATCCAAAATTGACGTATACGTGAGGGCGATCGAATCCGCCCCGACAAATACACTATCCAGTACGAAATGCAGATCACTGAATTTCTCCAACGCCGCCGCCCAATAAGCACCTACCGCTTCTTTGCCTCTGAGCGTCCCACCCGATTCAAGGCTGAACGCGATGATAAACGGCGAACTCATCTCGAAATCATCGCTGTAATGCGATAGTACCGCTTCCAAATCATGACTATTCCACGCCTCGACCCACTCATGGGCGAAGCGCTCTGCAAACACTGTATCGATCATTTATTTTCCTTTCACTGCTTTAACTCTCAACCTGACATAATCAACATGCCAACCGTCGTTTTCATCGTACAACTTCGGTTTCGTAATCCTACTAACCTCTTCTTTAAACACACTAAACTCTTCGCGACTCAAATGAGCCGTTACCCCATTGGCAAAAAGATCAAGCCAGTTGGCAATATCATCCACTGGGGTTGGTCGTGGGATTAATTCGATGTATTCTACTCTAAAACCGCACGACTCCAAGAGTGTACGATATTCTTTAATACTCGGGAAGTACCACGGGTCTTCAAACACTCCAAATTCAGGATGATTTTTAAACACCTCTTTCATTGCATCGACGGCTGTTTTACAATTACCTTCCCCTCCAAACTCTGCGACAAATCTTCCATTAGGCTTCAATGCTTCATAAATGTTTCTAACGGCGGTTTCACTCTCTTTTACCCAGTGAAGCACCGCATTGGAAAAGACCGCATCAAATCGGTTTTTAAACTCCAACTCTGTAACACTCATTACCGTTGCATCAATCCCTTTTGCACGTGAATTTTTTACCATCTCGTGACTCAAATCGACACCCGTTACTTTCGCACCGCTCTTTTGGATTTCAAGTGCCAACGTCCCCTCTCCGCATCCCAAATCCAATATTACCTCTCCCTCTATCGGAGCAAGCAAGTCAACGACGGGCAATGCTAAGGTTGAGACAAACGACGCATGTTTATTGTATTCCTGTGCATTCCAACTGTTTTCATGACGTTTCATCATCCCCTCATAAATCCCTAGCACCTCGTCACTGCTGATTTCACCGCCTCGTTTTTGCGAAATACGTTTTACCTCGTCGGCAAGTTTCGTCTGCATATCGTTGGGGACATCGATACCGTATATCTCTTTTAACACATACGCCACTCCCCCTTTGCCCGATTGGGAGTTGATACGGATAGAGTCTTTATACTCTCTGCCAATGTCACGCGGATCGATCGCCAAATAAGGCACTTCCCATGTGGGGCTGTTTTGCTCTCTGTGGTGTTCCATCCCTTTTTTGATCGCGTCTTGGTGGGTACCTGAAAATGCGGTATAGATCATCGAACCCACATACGGATGACGCTCGGCTACGCTCATACCCGTGATGCTCGTGATACGGCTTAATATCGCATCGACCTTTTCAACTCTCAAACACGGATCGATGCCCTGCGAAAAATAGTTGAACGCCAACGTGATCAAATCAACATTCCCTGCCCGCTCGCCATTTCCAAGAATCGTCCCCTCCACTCTCTGTGCTCCTGCCAATACCGCCAACTCCGAACTTGCTACTGCACATCCTCGGTCATTGTGCGGATGGACGCTGATGATGACGCTCTCACGATTTTTTATATGCTTGGACATCCACTCGATACGATCGGCATAGATGTTCGGTGAACATGCTTCCAAAGTATTGGGAAGATTCAAAATCATTGGATGCTCCCGCGTCGGTTCCCACGCTGTAATCACTGCATTGGAGATATCGCGGGCGAAATCCAACTCGGTCTGTGAAAAGCTCTCCGGTGAATACTCGAATACTACTTCTCCGCCAAAGTCCTGTGCTTCACGTTTGATACACTCTACCCCCTCTAACGCCAACGCAATGATCTGCTCACGACTGCGGCGAAAGACGACACTGCGCTGATTGGCGGCGGTCGGATTGTACAAATGGATATTGATCCGCTTAGCTCCGCGTAATGCCTCAAAACTACGAACGATATGACACTCTATCGAGGGGACAAGGACACCGATAGTGACATCCTCAGGGATTAACCCCTCCTCTATTAAGCGACGGCAGAAATCAAACTCAGTCTGTGATGCGCTGGGATAAGCGACCTCGATCTCTTTAAACCCAAATTCAACCAACGCTTTAAAATAAGCAACCTTTTGCTCTATACCCATAGGGTTTGCTAACGCTTGATTCCCGTCGCGTAAATCGGTACTGACCCAACGCGGGGCAACTGTGGCAGATTTATCCGCCCACTCTCGTTTATCCAATGTGACCGTTGGATACGGTGTGTATTTTGTATGCGTGTGCATAGAGATATCCTCATATAGTTAACAATAAAAAAATGCTGACATATGGACGCATTACGCCCGATATAGCAAAACTAAAAATGTAAAAAAGAAACGGAAAAAAAGGAAATTACAGGAGTGGCAGCAGGAGGAGAGAGAAGCTCACGATACGGTTGTCCGTAATGGGTTGTGAAATAGGCATAGTATGACTTTTCATGGTCTCTCCTTTGTATGTATTGTTGAAATTGTATCTGTAAATAATTGAGAATGCAACCCTGTTGTATTCGAATGGATCTTTTTTTAATGGTTATCAAAATATTTGCCGATATATCTCTAACTCCAAAAGGAGGATAACTAATGGATCCAATCAATTCACAAGGTGGAATGGGACCGCAGATGTACGCTTTGAAAAAAGCGATCGATTCGCAAGATCAAGGAATTATGAAATTGCTTGAGAGTGTCCCTGTTCCTCAAGATTCCAATGCATCACTAGCTGCTGAGCTGACCGGTATAGGTCAAAATCTCGACATCAAGGCTTGATTTTAGCATTCAGCTAAGCTCAAGCCATCTTGATGCTATACTGATTGCATGAAAGACATTTACGATAACACCCATTTTAGAATCTCTCACAACGGCGAAGAGATCGATTTTACCATTGACACCCTACCCTCTTATCCACCCTTCGATGCACCCTTTGCCATTCTCACCGCATGGAATCCAAACAATCAACCACTAAGTCTTGAGGAAAATACGGCTCGTAACGAAGAGCTCTTTGAGAAGCTTTTAGAGTACGGATATCCGTTTGATGAAGCGCTTGGGTATTTGGACGATCACAGTGAAGAGAGTTATTGCATCTATGAGATCCCATTTGAAGAGGCAATTGAATTAGCCAAAGCAGAGGAGCAATACGCGATCTTTTTTTCCTCCGCTACGCAAGTCGGTTATTATGAGTGTGAAACAGGAGTGGCAATTACCGAAAGAGCGTTAGAAAAATAGCCTTTTAACGCCCTGCCCTATTCCAAGATATTCGCCCATACGGTGCGCAGTTTTTGGGTGTAATAGATCAAGGCATCTTCACGACCTAGCCGTTTGGGTTTCTCTTTAATGTGCAAGGTGGTGCGAAACTCTCCGTCAATCATACGAATACTCATAATCTCATCCATGACACACTCGCCATAGGTGCGCCCTTTGGCCGCTTCGGTTTTAATTTGGGGATGAAGTTGTAATTCTTCTATCTCTTCCATAGGTCGTTCTCACCTTAGTCTCGAAGGCTATCGGGGAGATTACGATCACGTTTGAGCGCATCGATGGCGGCATCGACGGCGCGTTTAAGTTTTAGTGCCGCTTCGAGTCCTTGGCGGTCTTTGGTGATTTCGAGAGTGCCTTCTACTCTGATGGTATGGGTACCGTTTTGAATAAGGAGATTGCCGGTAGTGAATCCATCCGTATCGTTTTCATACGCCATAAAAGGTTGCTGCATGGTGTTCCTCTCTTATGGATGTTTCATTAGCGCAATGATAACACACCTCTAAGGCTCAGAAAAGATTTATTGCAAGACAGAGTTGTTTATTATTCGTTCATCGCTCTAAGGATGCTAAAAAACGCTCTGGGACCATACATACGATCTTCCAATGATCGTATAGGCTCTAAAATCTCAGTTGGTTTGGAGAGAATGATGTAAAACCTTGCCTGAACCGGATTGTGACGGATGATAGTTACCACCGCTCTCCCTTCATACAGCCTCTCGAATTTTAATTTGGCTTCCCTCATCTGCATATCATGCGATTGCTGCCGATGAAAGTGCTGATAGATCACCAGATGATTTACACACTCAAGAGTAAAGAATGACTCGATCTCTACATAGGTGGCGTATTTTCCCTGTTTAAGAGTGGAAAGTTTAGAGATGGAAGAGGGTTCAATACCATTATCGGGATCAATACAGACAACATTGCTAGGTTTGGATCGAATAAATTCTATGGCACGTTCCATCCATTGACTCCGGTAACCTTCCCCATCTCCTAGAATACTCTCGGTGAAATAATGGCCGTTCTCTAAAACACACAGTTCTTCAAACAAGTCGATATGACGACAGTCTCGTTGATGGATTTTGTGGAAGAGTTCAGACATCTGCGGATCTAGCGAGTGACAGTGGCGGTAGAGGTTGCTATTGCCCTCTACAACCTTATGACTTCCGTCATTGTTGTGGGTCTCATCAGGATAGAGATACCAGATGGTAGCAATAGATTCTGTGGGGAAAAGGTGTTTGAGGAGGAGAAACTTTCCGAAGTCTCCCATATCACCGCTATATCGATTTTGCAAAGGTCAACTCTTTGGGGGTTGGTTTGGAACACAGCAATCGTTTATTCCCAAAATAGACCCTGCGATAATGGCTGGACTGAGACGGTATTTATGGCCGTATTCGATATCGGAGTGTTTTTCCTCTGCTATGGCTTGGGCATCGCCTTCGCAGTATCCCCCCAGTTCACACAAGGTTTCAATCACTTCGGTACGAAAATCATTTAGCGAGTTCATCATGGATACCCCCTACTCTATGCATCCAAATGCGAGGTTGGTGATGTGGTACTCTTTGGTGTGTTTACTGCGACTACCGAACAGTTTTTTAAATAGACGTCTTATCATGCGTATCGCTCTAGCAAAGGGTGTTCCCTCTCTTCAAGAAGGACATGATCGTAGATAAAGGCAATGCTCTCTTCCATCACACTCGATACCCTTTGTACAAAGGGGTTATTGGATGGTGAGATTTGCTCTACAATCATATCGACGACACTTTGCCCCCCTACCCTCGCCCTGGCGTTGTGCAACCTTCCAAAGAGACGCATCAGTTCTCTGTGGGCATGGATGGAGGCAATGTCTTCTTCGCTCTTTTGCTTTTTAAAGGCATAGCGGGTGTACTTAAAGTAATGCAAGAAGAACAATGCTGCCAATTCATTTGTTTCAAGGTACTTTTTCATAATCACCAGTCTATGACGTTTTGCAATAAATCGTCCATATTGTGGCAAATTGAAATATCCTTCGCACTATGATAATCCATTTAGATCTCGATACTTTCTTTTGTTCCTGCGAGCGGGTGATGAATCCCTCCTTGATCGGCAAGAAGATTGCCGTGGGAGGACGGGGTGATCCGTTTATCTTTGATCGTAAACCCTCGCATGCCAAAAAGCTCGTTGCTCTTAATTCCGGTGCGTTTGTCCCCTCACTCTTTCATAGCGAGCATGATCACTCTAAGTATTTCCGTGAGGGTGAGAAAATACGGGGGATCGTTACCACTGCAAGCTATGAGGCACGCCAATTTGGTGTGAAAACGGGAATGACTATTTATGAAGCATTACAGAAGTGTCCAGATATCACCCTCCTCCCTCCCAATCATCTGCTCTATCACACGATGAGTCATGAGCTGATGGAATATCTGCATACTCTTGTGCCTGTTATGGAGCAATACAGCATTGATGAGATATTTGGAGATCTTCGAGGATGGATAGAAGATAATGAGACGGATGATTTTATCAAACAGCTTCAAAGCGATATCACCATGAAGTTCAAACTCCCCGTCTCTATAGGGGCGAGTCCGGCGAAATGGATTGCGAAACTTGCTACCGGTACTGCAAAGCCTTATGGAACCAAAGTGGTGTACAAAGAGGATATTAGAGCATTCGTGAACGATATCGCTATCGATGAGTTCCCCGGAGTAGGCAGAGCGTTTTCCAAAAAGATGCAGAAGTATGGGATCAGGACAATAGGACAGGCTTGGGATTCTCCTCATCTCTTTGCTTCCTGGGGACGACAGGGGAGAGATCTTTATGCCAGACTCACGGGTGAAGATCATGAGAGTGTACAGGCGTCACGAAGTCGTAAAGGTATTGGAATATCCAGAAGTATGGATCATCCGATCAAAGAACGTGATGAACTCTTCCGACGGATACACATCATGGTGAGGCACTGGAGCCATACGATCATGAAACTCGGAGTCAATCCGACAACGTTTCATTTCTCGCTCGGATATGAGAACTGGGGAAGTTCGAAGAAACAATACACTATCTATCGCCTCTTTAACGAGAAGTTTATTCAAGAGTTCGCTTATGATAAGTTCAAAGAGCTTGATCTCTATCCCCATATTGCGGTTAAGTATATTGGAATGAGTGCCAGTAAGTTTATTCACCACGATCCCAAAACACTCGATATGCTTGAATATGAAGACGATACCAAGATGCGTCGTCTTACCGATGCATTAACGAAGATACGGGATAAGTATGGGATGGATATTGTGAGAGGGGGAGGGGAGTTGTAAATACTTCTAGCCCCTTTTGTCCTATTGATTTTTTAAAATTTCATCAATTTTTTTAAGATAGTCCATCAACTTGTCTTGATCCGCTTTCGCAAGATTCTTAATCGATTTAGCAGTGATCCCTTTTGTTAGCTTTTTAGCCATCTCAACCACACCCTCTTTCGAGTTTTCAGTAACTTCATCGGGTTTGAGTGCCTTGACCCACGCAATCACTTCATTCTTACTCGGTCGCTCCTCTATAGCACGTTCTAATAATACCCTTCGACTCTCATCATTTTTAACTTTATTGATCTCGACCGCATTAATATAAGAGAGCCCTCTTTCGCGCATAGCATGAATAATGTCCTCATCAAGAGACAATACCCGTAATCGATCCGACATGGTACGCAACGTAATTTTTGCTGTACGCTCCAATATAATCTCGATCTTTTCGCGGGCTTCTTTTTCGCCCTCTTCTAGCCCATCAAGACGATTAGAATCGAAGTTGCGGAAACGGTAAAGAAGCTTGATTAACTCTTCTTCACCAATCCCCATTGAAATTGAAATAAACTCAATCAGCTTAATCGTTTGATCGTAAATATTCGGGTCTTCACGGTGCATATTCTCAGACAACATCATAAGAGCTGCTATGTCATCAGAAATGTTATCGAGGACAATAGCCTTGATTTGTCCCCATTTAGCTTCTTTGGCCGCTAGAATACGTCTAAAACCAATAATTCGTTCATATTTTCCGCTTGGTAGTGTTCGCACCACTATTGGCTGTAGTTGACCTACCTCGTTAAAAGAAAGAGCCATTTCGTTAATGGTACTTTGACTGTATCCTACTCTATCATGCTTTTTAGGGTTTGTGATCATATCTATATCGATCATCACGACATCATTAGTGGATACCCTCTTCTCAACTTCTTTCAGAGCCGCTTCAACCTTAGCATTTTCTTCTTCTACAACAGCTGCGAATGCCCCTTTTCGCTCAAATTTCATCTTAGCCATTTTGTTTTACCTCACCCCATATTTTCTTAGCAATTTGTTCAAGATCCAAAAGGACATCTTTCTTACCGGTATCAAACTCTTCAATATATTTACGAATTGATACTTTTACTCCAGTGGCGTTTTTAAACACGGCACGTCTTGGAATAGGTTTTAGTATCTCTAACGGCACATTTACAAGTGCTGCATATCGTTTGCTATAAAGATCCGGCAAATTCACTTTTATTGAATACAGAGCATCTTTAGCATCACGTGAAGTGTCTAGCATTGTAGGTATAACAAATACTTTCAAAATTTTCTTATTATAAAGATCGACAATCTCGTCAAGTTTGTTGTAGAACTTGATTGTTGCATCTTCTTCGATTCCGCCGGTTGCGATAGTATTTACAATGATGTCGGCTGCCAATATAGCACTGATAATCGGCGCTTGTAAGTCAGGTTTTGTGTCAATAAAGATAAGATCATAATCACCACGAACTTTATCGACGTATTTTTGCAACATCAACTCTTTGCCCGGTTTAGATGAATAAAACGAATCATTTAAAGCGTCATCACTCGGGATGAAATCGATTTTATCAGAGTATTCGATGATATTTACCTCTTTACGCTCAAACATATTGCAGATACTTCCCTCTTTTCGACATTCTGCAAGAACTGCTTGGTCAATGTCTAATAATGAGGTAAGGGTACCTTGTGGATCATAATCGATCACAAGTATCTTAAGCCCCAGAGTCTCCGCGAACTCGTCCATAAGAGCGTAAACTGTAGTCGATTTACCAACACCGCCTTTTTGGTTTGCTACAACCACAACCTGACCTTTTGCCATAAGAACTACCTTTATAAATGTAAGCGCGCTGGAACGCTTACTTTCTAATTATTAAAATAATAGCATCTAAATAAATATAATGCAAGTGGTTTTTAAATTTTATCATTAAAAGATCTAAGCGTTCCGGAGCGCTTAGATTTCAATATATTCATCCAGGTTGCATTTGGAGCGATAATAAGTAGAAAATAATAAACCTGAAGGAAGATTTTATTGAACGCTGTACATAATCTTTCTTTTACCTCTAATACCCTATAATAATTCAATATAGAAATAGGGTGGGTGAAATGACGGATTCTTATTACAATTTATCATTTGAAAGAGCGGTATTAAGTTCTATCATTTTTGAGCCAAGCATTTTCTCCTCTTTAACACTTAATCCAAATGTATTCTTTTTAGAGGCTCACCGAAATATTTTCAGAGCAATTCAAAGCCTCAACAATGCAGAAAAACCGATTGATGAGGAATTTATTCGAATAGAGCTGGAAAAAAAGAAGATATTTGACGAACGTATAATGGTTGAAATACTCACCGCAAATCCGATTGCCGATATCACGTCATATATTATTGAGTTAAAAAAAATGGCAAAAAAAAGGGATATCCTTTCTGCAGTAAATAAAATTAAATCAATAAGTGATGAAGTTGACGGCGATGAGCTCTTGTCTCACTTTGAAGCGACTGCGGATAAACTCCGTGACGATGAATCACTAGACATTTTTAGCATCAAAAGTCTCCATGATGTAGTAATAGAAGAACCCGAATTTATCTGCAAAGAGTGGATACCAATCCCAAAACGGACAATCACAATCTTTTCAGCCGGTGGCGGTACAGGTAAAACGATGGCCGCTCTTCAGCTTGCAATGCGTTATATTGAAGAAGAATCATATGAAAAAAAAGTTTTTCTTTGGTTATCAGAAGATCCAGCGGGACTTTCTAAAAGTAGGGCGGCAGATATTGCGGCAAAAGTATTAAATAAAAGCTTTATGCAGCTCAACGGCTTAATGGATATCTCTGATAACGCCACATTCCCTGTAATGACATTCAAATCATCAGGGGAGGGGATTGTACGGCCTGAGTTCTATCAGATGAAATCAAAACTGAAGCCTTATGACCTCATAATAATCGATCCGCTAATCGGTTTCTTCACAGGAGATGAAAATAGCAATGCTCATGCGCGCCAATTTATGCAGCTCTTCACTCAGTGGGCCGCTAAAGAAAACAAGACGATCGTATTTATCCATCACAGTTCCAAAGGGGTTAGGGTAGGGGGGGAGAGTAAAACGCGTGGCGCTTCCGCATTCGTGGATGCAGTTAGAGCAGTATATGAATTCGAAAAAATCAAGCCTACCCATGATGAGGATGAAAAAAAGATAGACAAATCATTGCGCCGTGTGTTTCTGACCAAAGATAATTACAATGCAAGTAAGCATTTTGGCTTTCAACAAGATATTAAATTTTTCCCTCCTCAGCAGATATTTACTGAACAGACAGTTAAAGATTATGACGCCACTGTATCTACAAAGAAATCTGGGCTTATAAAAGATAAAGCACAGCCGCCGCGAAGAACGACTTTACCTCTTGGTGCGAACATTAGAATTGTAGACGAACCATCAAATAGAGAACTCACGCCAGACGAGCAAGCCATACTCGATAAAAAAATAAAAGAAGCTGCGGCAAGCGGCATTAAATTCGAGTAGGGGAGGGGGCAACTATGTCAGAACAAGAAAATAAAGACTTATCTCTATCCGTTCTTGAGTTTGTATCCTCTGCTCCAAATATTAATAGAGCATGTTCATCCTTACTTGAAAATGCAACTTCAATATTCCTCCCCTTTAAAAGGATTGAGAATTCAGATGTTTCAAAACGCTTTTTAAAAAACAATCAAGTGCTTGAAATCGATCATGATCTATTTGGCCAAACAGGACGCATGCAGATACGTGGCCGCTTATTGGGTCAAATTCATAAGGATATTCTCGAAGTATTACTTACGGGCGAAAAAGTTTTTAATAAAAACGATCGTAAATTTTCTGTAGAGATGTCAGCATATCAGATATTAAAACGCCTTGGAGTAACTACATCAAATAAAGAATGGTTATCCAGTAAAATCAATGAAATTGCTGAATGCCGTTTACGGTTTCTCTTTGATGGTGAAGACGACTTCTCATTTAACTTCATTGAAACCGTTACAGGAGTCACAAAAAAGGACTCAGAGGGCAATATCGTCAAATCAGGTGAGAAAACCATCAAGGTCGTCTTCTCAGAGGCTTATACAGCGTTTTTAGCACGTACAGAGATATTGGATTACTCTAATTACATCGACGACATCGTAAGCATCGACAATACCTTCGTTAAGGCAGTGGTACGATACATGCTTACCAATAATGGAAAGAATTCAAAAATCAAGATCAGTAATCTCATCGAAAAATTGAGGACTGACAAGATTATGAGTCAAATCGAGCTTGATCGCAATATCAAGTTGTTAAAAAGTCACGATACACAGGAACTATTAAACGAGAAATTTGGAATTACATTAATCGGCGATGAAACACTTGTGTTTAACGAGCTAGAAAATAAAAGCCACTACTATATTAAACCTCTTCCGATGACGGATTCAGAATAACCTCTAATACCCTATTGTCTTTATCCTAATACTGTAGAGTATTAGGATATACCATATCGGCATACCTCTAATAAACTAAAATACAACCCCTAATACCTTATATTGCAAAGAGGGTATTAGACGATATACCCCTAATACTCTAAATATTTAAAAAAATGTGCCATGTTTACCCCTAATACCCTATTATGAAGTTCGAACACGCTTACCCATTTAAATATTTCTTTGCTTACCCCTAATACCTTATATTGCAAGGAGGGTATTAGGCGATAGACCCCTAATACCTTATTTATATATTCCCTAATATCCTATTTGTTACCTTTAATATCCTATTTGTTACCCCTATTACCCTTTTTTCTACCCATAATAAGCGGGTAATAGGGGTTTACTATACATCTTATATATTTGTATACAACAAATACATATATTTCGCCCTTGCTTTGAAAGCAAGGCAAAATCTAAAAAAATATGATCAAAACAAGCAATACGGTAAAATAGTGAATTACACCTGCTCATATACGATGGAGAACATTTGATCATTCTGGACTTTGAAACCAACTCTGCCAATATCCATGATGTGATCGAAGTCGCAGCATTTCGGATCAAAAGAGAAGAGGGTGTTTATGTCATCGCCGATACCTTTCATCGCTACTACTTCTCCGAATATGAGGTTAACCCTTACGCGCTTGCCGTCCATAAACTCTCACCGCAACGAATCGAGAGATTGCGGGCAAACGTTGATTACGCAGAGCATTTCGCAGAGGATAGCGAGTTCGTAGAGTTTTGTCAGGGTGCTAAGACTCTTATCGCACACAACATAACGTTTGAACTGCGTCATCTCGGTGAACTGGTTCGATTCGAGAAACACTTTTGTACGATGAAATCGAATAAAAAGATTGTCGGAGCAATCAATATCCGAGGGAGTCTCAAGAACCCGAAACTGTTGGAAACCTGCAGACATTACCAAATTGAGTTTGATGAAGAGCAATACCATAGTGCTGTTTACGATGTCACAAAAACACTCGAAGTTTTAAATAATATGAACATAGAAATTTAAAATGATTCACTATTCCTTCCCCCTCTACCGTCCCTCAGCAGAAGCCGAGAACATTATTGTCCAAGCCACATTAGGATGCAGCCACAACCGATGTAGCTTTTGCACCATGTATAAAACCAAACGCTATACAATACGTCCATTAAATGAGGTACGTCGTGAGATCGAAGCACTTGCACACGCTTATCCAAATGCTAATAAAGTGTTTTTAGCCGATGGAGACGCATTGGCACTTCCTACAGAGCATTTCGCAAAGTTGTTACGTTTACTAAAAACTTCGTTTCCAAGACTCACACGTGTATCGCTCTATGCTACAGCGCAGAACTTTCTGGAAAAAAGTATTGATGAGCTAAAAGAGCTCAGAGCAGGGGGGCTGAGTCTAGCGTACTTTGGGATTGAGACGGGGAATAATGAACTGCTGAGTAAAATCGATAAAGGTGTCAATCGTGATCAAATGATCGAAGCACTTGACCGTGCCCATGAAGCCAATATCAAGATCTCAGCAACCGTCATACTGGGAATAGGGGGGACAGAACATACTCGTGAACACATCAGCGATACGGCCAGAGTGATCAACGCTGCACCGATAACCTATCTCTCTACCTTACAGCTGGGATTGGAAGAGGGTGTGAAGGATCGCTTTCTCAGACCATTTGATTCCTTTACTCTATTAAAGGACCTACAGATTCTGCACGAACAGCGTGATTTACTTTCTCTCATCAATCCTCTGGAAAAGGTCATATTCAGATCCAACCATGCCTCAAATGCACTCCATCTCTCCGGAACCCTCCCAAAAGATCGTGATCGGCTAATAGGTGAAATCGACGAGGCTCTCAAAGTAGGGCAGGGTGCAATGGTACCTAGCTGGATGAGAGGGTTTTAGTAGACGTCGTTTTAAGGTTCAAGAAGACAAATGGCGTAAATACTCAATCATCTTGAAATACCCGATAAGCATCTCAAACATCATCCGCCACAGTATCTCAAATCCGATAAATAAAATTATAAAACTCAGAACAAGCCGTGAGGTTGTAATGGGAAACGTTCGCATCAAAGCATCGGCTATTTTCACAACCCATGTACGCTTATACCAAAGCAGTGCAGGGATCATCAGTGCTCCGATGTAATAGAAGGCTATCAGTACCGGAATCGAGATAAAAGAGTCAAAAGTTAAAAAGTTCACTTGGATTTTTTATCCATTAAATCGCATACACCGCTTTTACTTATCGCCTCTTTGATCTTCTTACAGTGCTGATTCTCGATATAGAGATGAAGCCACGATTCAACCCAATAAGGGATCTCACGCCCCTCATTCCCCCAGTTACTGATGGTACCGCCGGTGGTCCCTAAAATTTCGGCAAATTCTTTCTTAGAAAGACCGGCGGTTTTGAGAAGATCATTAAAAGCGTATTTGTCCATTTTCTCTCTAATACTTATTCGTTTATAAAATTCTATCTAAATCACCTCAAATGTTTACTAAATGACTTAAAAAGTCTTATTTGTGAATTTAATAAGACTATTACTAATCAAACGTTTATTTCATACAAATACTACTACTTCCGACTACCCACTTTGCAAAATGCAATAAATTTACATATAAGTAATAATTAGTGCTTTAATGTAATCATATAAGTATATAAAGTGTTGACATTGTTTATGTATGAGTATATAATTACTTAATAAATAAACGTATGTTTATTTTTACTCATACTAAAAGGAGATTTCATGAGCCATGTGTGTTTTAGCGATATCGATCTACTCATTGATGAAGGGAGAAAAGAGATCCTGATTAATCCTAAGGGGGAACGTTTTTACTTTGTGGAGTGTGACGAGCAACATAAAATTTTCCGTGACGCGATATTACGGTACGACTCGGATAAGGAGAGATATGAGATTGAAGGGGAACAGACCCTCTACACCGAGCATAAAGGGATGGGTCTTGATTATGAAAAGCTTCTTTGCCTTCACCCCAAAGAGCTGATCCATAAAAAAAGCTTTTTCGGATTTACTTGGTACAACGTGTGCGGCGTGTTGAAACGTGAAATTCGAAGTGTATATCTGTGTCAGCACAAAGAATATCGAATCCATGAGCGCTCTGCGGTGATCTCCAGTACCTACGAGGAGAGATGAGATGCATCCTGAGATGTTGGTTACCAGTACCGGCGAAGTGTTGCTGTTGAGCGTATTGCTACTCATTGGAGCTGGATTTATCCTCTATGGAAGAGGGGCTGAGTTTGTTTTTGTCGGGATGGTGGTGATTGCGGGAGTATTTACTATTGCCTACAGTAACCACACACACTACCTAGGTGAGCGTTTTTTAATGGAACAGTTTCATGAGGGGAGGGCATTGTCCTGCGGTTTATGGAGAGGGGAGAGTGCGAGGGTCGATCGCTTCAGCGGGTGGAGATATGAGGAGGGGACCGGATTTGTGAAAGGGGATGTGATCATTAATGATCCTGGAGTGTGTAGGGTGATTGAAAAACCTTTTCCAGAGCCATCAAGCGTTCCGTATTGGATGGTCTTAGTCACTGTTATGGGAGTGTTGATGATTCTGCGGGCGGTGACGCTGGGTGTTGAGGAGGAAAAAGATGACGCAAGAGCTGAGTAATATCGTTTTTCTAAGTCTTTTTTACTGGGGACTTAGCGTCTTGATGCTACGGATTATCATACATGAACGGCGTCAACGACTTTATCTAATCAGTGTCGGGTATTTAGTTTTAAGTGTGGGAGTGGGGCAGGCCATAGCGATGAAATGGCTATTGGCGGCAAGCTTGATCTTTATGGTGATCTCTATGTCTCTCACACTGTGGATCCTTTTAAAGCAAAGCCGTCAGTGTATACGGGATCTTAAAACGATGCATGAAGAGGAAAAGCATGCAGAACACTCCCAAAAGGAGGAGACACCCCATGGAAAATAATGTCATATATCTCAGTGATGCATCGTATGACCACCTCACAAAAGAGGTGGGAATAGGGGTAAAAAACCTCTATACGAACCAAAGCCATTCTGTATTTGTCCACGCCATGAATGTACACGAAGCCGAAGAGTTCGCCCTCATTGAAGCGATTACCCATGCGATCGAGCATCAACACCGTAATTGCGTCTTTGTCTATGACAACATGGGGATCGACACAAAAAGCATTGGAGCTTTTTTTTCTAAGATGTTCGATCGGATTCAGTTTTTGTGGATGAAACGCGACTATTTGAAGCAAGTTGATAAATTGGCGTGTAACGTCAGACTTAAACACGCTAAAAATGCCAACTGGACCAAACAGATTCTTGCCCATGCCTCCCAAATCAGCGATGAGGAGCTGGTGAGCGCATTGATGCCTCTCACACGCGGAGAGACTTATGGATACCTATGTGCCATCAGCGGTACTGCACCGATGATGAAACCCTATCCCAACAACATCAAAGAGGTGAATGAGAAGATCATTGCTTTATTACTCTTTGCCGGGAGTCAAAACCTTCATCGACTCCTCTCTGAGCGATTCAGACATATTCAATGCTACAAGCAAAAACATTACGATGAACTGCTTAAAGCTGCGGAATTTGATATGAGCTGGTTTGAGGAAGCCGCACAAAATACTTTAAAAGGGCTGATTGCGGCATAAGGGGGAAAAGATGAGTCACTTTGATATGGATATGATGGCATTGATGGGACTGATACTCTTGATGGGTGGAGTGAGTGTAACGTTTCTCAAAGAGATGATCGTCCCGATGGTTGGGCTGTTTTTACTTTTAGTTATGGTTTGGGGAGATGATATTTGCAGTCGAAGTGACCGGCTGAATTTTTATGGAGATCACTTTGATAGCGGAGGGGAGATTATCTGCAAAGATGATTCTGCCCATCCACTCCTCGTATCCCATACCCGAGGTTGGGAACATAAGGGATCGTATCTATTTAAAGGGAATCGTGGAGTAGATATACTCGATGATCAATGCGAGATCATTAATCAAAGCGAACCGCACTGCATAAGCGTTACAACACAGATCATTATCGGAACAAGCGCATTGATCGGGATAGTTGGGTGGATGGTCTGGATGTTTCGACGGCTAAACGAGAGCCACATAAAAATCAAAGCTCGTGAGGAACGTAAAGCTGCAATCGAAAAAGGAGCTGCTGCGATGGCGGAACTCTATAGAACCGATCCGGAGCTTAAAGAGTGGAACGAGTTTATAGGAGATTACTATGAATCGAGTGATGAATACATGAAGGAGGCACACCATGAGCAAAAGAATGTCTAAATTTCTGACCTACTGGACACTGCTGGTGCTTGTGCAAATCTATGGGCTGGCTATCTATCAATACGGACAAACCTACGGATTCGATGATCAAATCAATCCCACAACTATCATCGCCGCTACATTAACCATTATTGGTCTGCTGGGTTTGGTCGGGCGATATCTGAACAACAAGGATATGAAACGGGGGTACTGTGAAAGTGGTATCACACAAAAGCAGATCGATGCGTACCAAAAATCAAAAAACGTAGGTCATTTAATGGAAAACAGTGCAATGAAAGATTTAGAGTCCGGGAAACACGATTATGAAAATGACAATGACACGAAGCGTTAAGGGAAGGGTGAGGTATTACACCCTTGAATTGATCCCCAATCTCTTTGGGGAGTGGATGGTAGTTCGCACGTACGGCTCCATCAAAAAACTTAAACCCACCGGTGTGATCCGTGAGATTTATGACAGTGCAGAAGTCGCCGCCGAGTCGATTCAAGCATTGATAAATGCCAAACTAAAAAAGGGTTATACAAACCGATGCGCACCAATAAATGGATGAGTGCTTTGATCTTTTTTATCCCCGCACTTATTGCAGGGGCAGGGGTGCACAGTATTCAAGAATTTGGGGTGGCGATATTTTTGTTTGGAATAGCATTTACGGCCGCTGCCATTATCTTTTATCCACAAAGCGAGTTTTCCAAAAGGGTGTTGGAGCTTTTTTAAACCGCACCCAAATCATTTTAAACAGCTAAGGAGAAACGAGAATGAGTAATTTTTGGATGGTGGTAAATATTATTGTGCTGCTTGGCTTGATCGTCTATGCTATAGGCTATAAACGTTCACCCAAAAAACACCATAAGCAAAATAAAGAAGAAAATAGGTTTCGTATCTATCAGGCAGAAGAGGATCCCCAGATACGTGACTTTCGCAGAAGTAACTTCATTACCTCTCACCCCGATGATACGGATCTCTTCAGTGAAGCCTACAAGGATAATCAATGGCGTTTTACGATGCCCCATGCCGCGGTTGATATGTTAATAGAGTGTTTTTCAGGGGATGAGAAAAAAGCGTATCAGATTAAACGCGCTATTGAACTCTCAATCGAACATTATGCGATTGAGCTGGCAGATGATGCGGAGTGCTTCAAAATCATTGAAGAACGACTCGTCAATACCCCATAAAATTGAAGAATTTAGACCTATAAATTTTTAATTCTGAGCGATGCAAAAACCTGTTTGTAAAGATCATTCGGAACTTCATGTTCTATAGCCAACCGTGTAAAACTACTAAATGCCTCAAGCGCTTGTTCAATAATTTCATTAGCATGTTTTGTGGGTATACTGCACTTAGATGCAAAGGCCAAAAGATCGTTTCGCTCAAACTGATCTCGTTTGCCAGATAGTGAGATTTGGTGTTGCGCGGTCCACTTTCCAAGCGGATCATACGCATAGGTCATATCGAACGCAGGTGAGAGTGACCATACTCCACGACGATCCATCATGAAGCCGAAATTTTTGGCATGATCATCTTGATTACGCCCGATGATGTTAAAGACGGCGCGACGAAACAGCTCATTGAATTCGTTTTGACCTAATCCAAGTTCACGACATGACATGAGTAACTGCTCATACGAGTACACACCGACATGATCTCGATCAAAATGTCGCAAGCCTGCCCAAGAAGCATAGTGCTTTTTACGCACCTTTCCATTAATGATTTCACGGTCAAACCGCTCTATCATATAATGAAAATCATCACCGTCAGAGATGTAGGTTGTTGAGGGAATATCAATTCCACATTCCTTGGCAATCAGAGAATAGATGTATTCGATTCGCGTGATCCCTTTAGGGTCTTTTCGCTCTTTATCGCTGTTGTCATCCGAATCAAACTTCAAAAGCCAGTAGCGTTTATCGGCACCCGCATCCAACGTACCGTCATAAAATCTTCCTTGCGCGTCTTGGGCTACCAATGCTTTAGATCTTGCCCCTCCGGCACTCGATCCGACACGAATAAGGGCTAACATCTCTTCATACGATGCGGTGGATAATTTGAGATTGAAATCGCTCTTTTCGCGTAATACCATATTGGCTAGTTCGTTGAGATGATGAATGTTTAGGGTTCCTCCATCCATTGCCATCGTATCGTTGGTTGATGGCTCATATTCAAAGGCACCCATGCTTCGTTTACCAATATAGGCCAAACGATCCAAAGCAGTAATATCCGATGCAGATAACCCTTTATCGGCAAAGAACCGATCGATCAGTTTGTTTCCGAATTTATCGGGGAGCGAATCGGCAAAGATTCCTGGGAGCCCGTGAAAGGTTCTTTGGCTAATAGTTGGGAATGAGTGAATCATAGGGGGATATTTCATCTCTAAGGGTGAGAGCTGAATATTTGAGGTTGCAAACTCAGGTGCGTATTCAAACGTAGCTATTTCATTTTGCCCGGGAGCGTAACCCAAATAACCAATTGTCTTGCTCCATAAATTTATTGTAATTACCGGTGCAGCCATTATTCATCTCCCCATTGAAAGTTTGAAGGTTTGGATTTCTTTTTATAGATCCGCTTCTTGAGCGGTTTTTCGATTTGTTGTGAGGGACTAAATGTTTGGGTTGATTCCAAAAGGGCATTCAGCGCATCGAGCTCCCCAAGTCCTCTAAGAATTCGGATAAAACTGGTTAGAGATATTGTCCCCTTGTTAGCACGAAAGCGTTTTAGAGTAGCGATATTGGTACCACTTTTTTCAACCAAATCAGCATCGCTTATTTCTTTTTCACGTCGTCTTCGATCGATGCGATGCGCTAGTTCTTTGAGTATTTCTTCATCACTTAATAGTGAAAAACGCATTAGATCCCTCCTAAAATGCTATATAAAAATAATTATAGCACTAAAAAGAGCTTTTGTAATATATAAATAGAAAGAAAGTATCTAAATAGATTTTATATACTTACAATTTATACTAAAAATAGTATTTTATGAAGCAGTAAATGAATATCAATATAAGGATTAGGGTGATCAGTATTTTTATGGGCTTATTTTTAATAGTCTTACACGATATATTGAATATAATCAATTAAAATGTAAATATAGTGTAAAATATATCTATAAATATAATAATGAGCTTACATGAAACTTAAGACTATCCAGATAAGCATCGAAAATTGTCTAAAACTTACCCATCGATACATTACTATGGAAACACTGTATAAAGATGTTGATCCCCAAATATATTCCTATACAATGAAAAAAATTGCACCTGATTTTATGTATGAGGTGTTGAAGATCCCACTAATAATTTTTTTGCGTGATGAGGGTAACGTTACAGCTAAGGCTTCATCTGAAATAAAAGGATTGGAAAATTTATTTAGTCTTTTTGTTCTGGATATAACCTATATTTTCAATCCAGAATTATTGATTTTATACAGGCTATTTTTACAAAAAAGTGAAGAAAAAAATTTGTCTGATATACAGATCAATGTCATTGTTATCAATGATGAAATAGCAAAAGAAGTAAATTTTGACAGATACCAAAAAATGAAACTTTTGATGGATTTCATTTCATATACAAATCCTAATTCTTCTTCACTAGATGTTGATCTATTGGAAAAAATTTATGGTGAAAATGAATTAGATTTTTTTGGATCCACTAGCATTAAAAATATATTTCCTAGAAAAAGAAAAGCTTCAATCGTAAAGTCCAAATCTGATATTGAAAATCCTTGGCTAAATCTATATCTTCAACCCAATAAAACATACTTGAGTTTTGACAATGCATCCAATCCAAAAAAAGAAATTAAACTGATTCATTGTCCGATTTGCGCGATAGAGCACCCATTAAAAGATGATTTGATAAAAATTGAAGACAATAATATTCACTTCAAGTGCTCTCATGAGAATACGCAATTTGCTAAGTACAATCCTTTTCACATTCCATGCTCATTTTTTTTGCCCGATATTGTTCAAGAAAATGACACCAAATATCTTCAGAAATTTTTTAAGAATAATGTCCAACCTGTAAAATCTAATGGTAGCTATATGATCCAAATTATCAAGCCATATGATGATATCGAGTATATCCCATTAATAAAATATATTCATAAAAATATAGGTATTGCACATGATAGATTTTTACCAAAAATACTTTCTAACTTTTGTTGTCCAATATGCAGCCAAAGTTTTTTGATAAATTTTACTGATGAGGACCAACAAGATTATATTGATATTGATAACAATCTATATACCCACTATGCAAAGTTGTTTCAGCTAAATGGTAAAAGGGTCGTATTTAATTGCACCCATCAGGGCACACCATTTGATATTTATAAAAAATTTGATGTTAAATCAATACCAGATATGAATTTGAAAGATCAATCAATATTGATTTCTGAGCGTTATTCCTCTAATTATTTGGATGGGAAAAAAATTGTTACTTGGAGTTTAAAAGACAAATTGCAAATATTTGACATGGTCAATTATCTATGACATTTGATCTATTCGAATACGAAAACCAAACACATGCGCAAAATCAGATTGCATTTAATTTCAAATCTATTTTTCTTAGTGCGGAGCAGTCTACCAGGGATCTCTTTTTAGAAAGTATTCAACAAAATCAAAATGATCTAATTGAGTATTTGGATGGTCTCATCAGGGGTACCGATGAGTTCGAGCCGGTACATAAACAAGTCAGAGAAAAATATATGATCGACAAAAAGCAGTTTGAAGATTTCCCGATCGCGACGCTCTATTATAAGCTCCCTATGGATGAACGTTTGTCCGATGCTTCAGCGACCGAAGTGTTGAAGTTTCATATCAAATACCTCAAACAAAAACAACATATGAAAACCCATGAAATGTCTGCGACCATCCGGCATTTTGTTCATATGATAGAGATCCTTGAATATATGCGTAAGAATAAAATTCGAATTGATCGGTTTGTGAAAAATGACTTTAAAAACCTTCTTTTATGCATTGATGACGACCATGTTATAGTCAAAAAATCTCAACATCATACCAAGGGTTCAAATACTAGCGAAAACGAAGACGATCAGAATGATGCAAATGAAGGTAATGCTGATAAAAAAAACGAGCCGGAGACAAAGGAGAATAAGGAGTCTTACTATGTTGTGAGTGTCAATGGTATTTCGTATCAAATAAGCAGTAACTTTACATTAAAAAATATCGATTTGAAGAGGGACATCAAAGCGCTCAAAAGCTTCTATGGGTTTACCAAAAAAACATATAAACGTTCTTCGGACCACATAGATACTTCCGCGGAAAACCATGAGTATTGTCCAAGTGAATCCTACACCACCTCAGTTAAAAAAATGCCAGCCGCTCAAGAAGCCGAAGAAGAGGCAGAAGAGGGTATTGCCCGCAGGCAAAGAGTTCAGGTGAGTACGGGAACAAAGAAGAATACAAAAACATTGCAGAATAAAAAGATTCTTGCCATTTCCGCCGCGATCGCGAAGAATAAGCTGCAACTGCCCTCTTTATATACGCTTCCAAGTATAGGATTTCTATCCGAGTTTTGCCGATTTTTGATCAAAAGAATGAAAGGGGATGAGGATCAATATTATTGCGGGTTGTTTATCATCTCTGTGGTCATGGGGATAAAGCCGGAACAATGTTCGAAACTTTTTTTTGGTAATCAAAAATTCGTGAGTGACAACAACACCGTAGAGCTTCAAATCTCAGACGAATACTTCGCCAAATACGATCGCTTTGATGAAGAAGTTGGGATTGTCACCACCGATGCAATCACCTATAAAATCCCTTTTGAACTCATGCATTTGATTCTGTCTCTGTATGACATCAAAGTACCCTATGAAGAAGAGGAATTTCGGAAAGTAATCCGAACCAAAAAAAAGGATTTTGACAAAAAATTACACATCAATTTTCAAAAAATCTGGCACTGCTCGATGGTTCACAAAAAAATTCTCTATAAAAACATCAGCACAGAAATAATGCTTGCTACCAAGAACATCGATAAGAACGCCAGTCCGATCGTTTATTACACCGCCGCTTCATCTCAGATGGATGAGTATTCCAACTGGCTGATTGAATACACAGAGCTTCTGGGGATTAAAGCGCATTTACAAGTGCATATTTTTGAGAAGGCATTCAGCAATGAACGGGTTATTAATTTCGATGAAGCAAAAATAATCGGTTCGCGTAAGCTTGTCAAGAAAGATGTATTTATCGAATTCTTGCAAAATATCGAAAACCTGTTAAAAGAGCGCAGGCTTGATAAATATGCGAGATTCAATATCTATTCGATCCATGTCCGCTATACCCTGAGTCTATTGTTGGGTACCAGGGATTTTGGAAAATCAGTCGACCTTGGCAGGATCAGCTGGAAGCATAAGGTGATAATGATCCAGGAAAAAGGGAAAGAGACAAATACCGGCTTCAGGTGCATTCCTCTATCTGAATTGGCGCAAACGATCATTCAAAACTACCTCAAGACACTGGAGAAGTTTGGAATAACAACCAAATCGGTCGTTCTATTTGATGGCAAAAATACCGTTCCCCTGACGCTTGGTACCATGCAAAAAGCCTTTAAGGCATTTCGTTTTTATAAACAGCATACGGAACTGTATGAGATGCTCAATCTGGTTCCTCTAAACCTTGGGCGCCATCTGATTACCTCTATGGCGACGGAAGCGGGAATTCGTCAAGATGACATGAACGCATTCATGGGGCATGCGGTCAACGGGGGAGAACTGCTCGGACGGTTCAGTATGCATGACACCCAAAAATACCGCAATACCTTTGGTACGATCCTAAATGAAATTGCTTGCATTTACAGGCTCAAGGACATCCATGAACATGCTGCTCTTTGAAAAAGCGCTCGAGCGGCTGAACAGCCTTGAATCCTCGGTCCCGAAGCAATATGAGGCACACTATAGAGCATTATTAGAGGTATTGAGCTTGGAGGAATCTGATAAGTTGCTCTCGGTCCGGCACAACAAATTCACCCTTACAGAAAAATTTATGATCCATCTATCCGGATATGAACAGATGAGTTCGCTTCAAATAGGGTCAAATACAATCTTTGAATTTGTCGAATATCTCAAAAATCATGGCTACATAAGCAATAGCTCCGCGTCATACGCGCTTAAAAAGCCGCTGCGTCAGATCAACCGTTATCATCATTTTTTGCCGCCAAAGTATTTCTATCTTGCCGATCAGGTGGAAGATTTTGAGGAATATGTCTTAAATGAACTGACGAAAACTGATCCTCGGCTAGCCGTCTATATCGCCTTGGTTTATTTTGAAGAGGATGGCTGGCGCGAAGAAGCGTTACGCAGGGCATCGCTTAATAATTTTTTTGTCATCCATGACCAGGGCTACCAATGCATCATTGAAGATCCACTGGAAGATGGCTTTAAAAGGTTGAAAATCTTTCGGATCAAAAAAGCTTACGCGCTTCTGGCACGGTTCAAAGAGATGGGCACAACACCGCTCTTTGATAATCCGAACAGAATGAAAAAAGAGTCTAAAAGAGAAATTGAAAGATATTTTGGCAAAAAAATCTCTGTCGATGCGATCCGTAATGCCTTTATTTTCAATGCAATGATGACTCAACCACCGGCGATCGTAGCGTGTCAATATAAAACGGTGACTACGGTTCCACTCTGCCTTGGGGAACTGGCTTATTTGTACCCTCAGCAGATTCCGGCCCACTTGCTTGAGATCGAGGTATACAATAACGGACTGATTGGTCAAACGTCTGAGGTTGAGGGCTTGGACGATTACGTGGATGAGATGTTTATCGATACGGAATTTGACTATAACTTGAAGATAGCTCCTTTATTCACATTCAAGGAAGGGAAACAATGGGTCAATCTGTTGAAAACAACGCCAAGGGATTTGAACCGAGAAACACTGGAACAAATCAAGAGCCATTTTGAGAAGGCAATCCAATTCGAAAAAGATATTTCGACGTTGATGGTCTTGTATTATATCCGTGATGTGTTAGGCAGAATATACATAGGAAAAAAACAAGCCGAAGGTATCAATATAGCGACCTTTATCAAATATATAGGATTATTGCGTAAACACTTATTTACCCAGATAAGCGATTTTGAGCATATAGATGAAGCGGTTTTATCCAATATTCTGGATCCATACAAAGCTAGCGGCGCAGCATTGAATTCAATAAAACAGCTCAATTTCTTAGTGTCTGATTTTTTAAAATTTCATAATGTCAATTTCCAAAAATATAAAATCAAGGCGAAGCATATCCCTAAATCTCTTGTCTTCCCAGAGGAGATAGATTTGATATTGGAGGAAATTGAAAATTTTTATAAAAAAGCGGCGGCTGAACATAAAAAAAGGTATTCAAAATTCTACAAATACATCATTCGCCAATATCAGTCGTTTGTCCTACTGGGTTATTACTCAGGTATGCGCCTCAATGAGATTAGAACCAGAAGGCATGCCGATATTATTCGAGAACCTTTGTATCTATATGATCGTAGGATCAAAGATGCAGTGTATTCGGTAGACATCAATGTTGAAGGTCTAAAAACAGATTTAGACAGTAAAACAGCCAATAGTTTTAAAACCTCGAACGCCAGCAGACGGGTAGGGTTTGTCATTTCCAACGAGAAACACGCGAAAATATTTGATGCATTTTTGAAAGAGAAATCTAAGAAAAACGAGATGTATTTGTTTAAAGATTTTGACCTGGCCGGACACTCAAAATTTGATAGCGTTATGAAGCTTTCAAAGGCGCAGATTCTGAATGAAATCATTTCGAAGGTGACGAAAAGGTATGCCACTCTTCATTCGTTGAGGCATTCCTATGCCACATGGTGGTTCATGCAAAGAATCATGAGTGGCCAAAATTTTAATGACGCGCTTTTGAATTTTTCGATCGAAATCGGTCACGTAACTCCGGACGTTACAATGAGAAGTTACATCCACTATGAATTAATTGAAGAGGTTATCGCACATGAGAGACGAAATTAAGCAAGCCATTCTCAGTAAAAACAGTTTTTTGATTTATGGATATGACCAGGGATATAACATCGATATTTTTAACGAGCTAACGGAAGGGTTAGAGTCACGTCACAACGAGATTTTTTATTTTGATATGGTGAGCTATGGGGTCAAACCGAATTTTAAAAAGGAATTGAATCGAGTCCCCCAGCAATACAATTTATTTGAGTTTTTTAAAGAAAAAGAGATCTCGAAAATACACTTTGACAGATATATCCAAGATATCTGCGATTGCCTTCATGCCGAACTGTTTGATACAAAAGTCGACGGACAAATTTATTTGAAACACCTGCTTGAGGCTGTTTACCAATCTGATGACAGAACCACTTTTGATGTAGATGAACTTATCAAGCTTCTTGGCAATATTATCAATACTCCAAAATCCAGGATAGGTAACAAATTTTTTAAAACGCTTGATCAGTTAGACAGTTTGAAATCAAAATATCCAGATGATTATTTTACAGATTCTGATTTCGATAAACTGGCTAAGGATGCAAGACTGCTATTGGAACAGTATCTTTTTGAGGATCCCAGCAAAAGAAATTATTCAGATGTCGTATTAAAATGGTCAAATTATGATTTAGGCGTGAAGTATTTTACTAAATTGTTAGAGAGAATGAATATTCCTTTACTGAAGAAATTTAGTAATGTGCCCAAAACGGTACATGGTAAAATAAACCATTTTCAAATTGATCACTATACAATGCGGTGTAACTATCTAGGTATGGTTTTATCTTCTATAGTCCGAAAATTGAAAATATACGATTCTTCGAATAAGCCATTAATAATCATTAACGGCAAACAAAAGGATCTTTTTAAAAGCGTAAGTATGGATATAGAAGAACTATTTCATCACTGTAGAGTTTGCTTCATTATCAGCAGCATAGAAGAGCTTGATGCGAGAGTTAATTCTTTTGTAGATGTCAAAATTTGCTCCGATAAACACAAAAATTTATCTTTACAAGATACTTTCATGGAAAAACGTATAGAAAATAATTACAGCGTCTACTATGATTGATTGATAAATGTTGACTCGGTTTTCAGCTGCAAGCAGTACCAGACAATGTGCGTCCGTTAGAAAGCCTAAGTATCAGAATTATAGTATAAATTGCCTCAACAGAAAACACATACCCTTTGCCTTTTTTGTATAGGGTAGAAAGTACCCTTATTTCGAAAAGTCCCATATGTTTATTTTCCAAAATAATTTCAGGAAAACAGTCTACTTTTTCTGAAAATAATGTTTCGTTTAGGTGACTTGGTGGGATGATAATAATAAGTATTCACACCAAATATGGTATGATTAGTCCATTGAATCTATTCAATTAATTTTAATCGATATACCAAAAGGCAATACAATACATGAAACGCTGGATATGGGAGCAAGAGTCTTACCCCGATTTTACCTACGATTTATTCCGACTTGAGCGTTTAATTCAAGAGGTGTCATTGGAGCAGGGGTATCTGATCGCATTGACTCAGACAATGGACAGTGACAATATTGCCCAGCGACAGCTCGAAGCGCTGATGAGCGAAGCGATCAGTACCTCTGCGATTGAGGGGGAAATGCTTAACCGCGACAGTGTTAAAGCCTCTATCGCACGAAAGCTTGGGCTCTTGGGAATTGATTCTTTGAAAGGAGATGAGAGCACTGATTATTTGATAGAAATTCTCATCGATGCCAATACAAATTATGATAAGCCTCTAACTCTTGAGCGATTATTTGGATGGCACAATGCACTCTTTCCACGAGGATACAGAGGATTGTCTAAAATCAATGTCGCTGAGTTTAGAGGCGAAGATCCGATGGAGGTTATCGGCGGAGCGGCAGGTAAAGAGAAAACCTACTATGTTGCACCCCCGCTATCGATTCTCGAACACGAGATGGAAAGATACCTGCAATGGTTTAATACCACACCGCCCAGTCTAATCAAATCGTGTATCGCTCATCTTTGGTTCGTCATCATCCACCCTTTTGATGATGGTAACGGTCGAATTGGACGTGCAATCACTGACTTGGTCTTATCTAAGATTGAAAAATCGAGTGTTTCAAGACTCTATTCGATGTCCAGTGCGATCAACAATGACCGTAATGGTTATTACAAAGCGTTGGAAAAAACGACGGGGTATGTTCATAAAGAATCAAACCATCTGGATATTACCGATTGGTGTGAGTGGTTTCTCACAACGCTTCATACAGCATTGATCGATACGAAAAAGAAGTTAGATTACATTGTTCAAAAAACGACGTTTTGGGATAAGTTTCGCGAGTATGATCTCAATCCAAGACAAACCAAAGTACTCAATAAAATCCTAGATATGGGGGCTGAGAACTTTCAGGGTGCGTTGAGCAAAAAGAAATACATGACAATTGCCGATGCTTCATCTACAACAGCTTCCAGAGATATCACTCAACTCATCGAGATCGGATGTATCCGACATATCGAGGGGACACAGGGACGAAATGTACGCTATGAGATTGTATTAGAAATCAAATAGCTTCTATAATGCCTCAATCTTCTTAATAATCTTCTCTCGATGCTCAGCAAACAACTTTTCGATTGATGAGGTAACTACTTCTTCTTTTGAGCCGTATTCCCCAAACCCAATCATGGTATGGATACGCTCTTTGGAAGTAAGGTCTAGTTCAATGAACTCTTTATCAAATAGACGTTTGATTTCGAGTAAAGACTCAATCGCTGCACCTAAACGTTCCCGTTCATTAACCCCTTTGTCTAAATCGAGAGTATTGGCAATTTTAGTGAGTTCTTCGAGACTATTACTCTCTAAAACGACTCTACGGTCTATTTTTTCATTACTCATTAGATAATTCCTTATAGTAAGACTTAATGGCTATTTAATATAAGTATAATAGCTATATATTAAAGTAGTGTCAATAATTATGACATTATGTAAACTATTTATTTTAATATTGCATAGATAATACACTTTAGCTATATGGAGCGATCCGTTGCTAAATCGATACATAATATGGCTTCGTTTTGGTATTAATACTAAGATAATACAATATTATCTTGTAAGTAAAAGGCAATTTTGCTATAATTTATTAAATGATCGATAGATTTAGAGATGAGTTTTGATTGCTTCGTTGAAAATATAGAGGTCATTTAATAGAGATTGGATATTGTTTAGATACTTAATGTGTCATTAGTATCATATATAGTCTAATTAACTAGACTATATATTCATAATTTGACAATATGTAGAGATAGGTCAATAATATTTGACTTATAGATTGGAAAGGCTTGATTATCTTAACGTGCTATGTTTTCCGTTTTCTGAATGGTTGCTATTTAAGATTTTTTAAAATGGATGGGAAAAAAAATCCTTTTGTAGGTTTATCGACTTTTTTAAAACGGTTGAAAAAGATTCATCCAAAATGTGGAAACATTGTAGTCTACCAAAGTTCAACAAGCTGCAATTATGTAGCAAGTGATTTTATGATGTATGGTGATTGATAAAAGTATTAACCGTGTTAATTTAGTACTTGACAATAAGTACAAAAATATATAAAATTGGTTTTATATAAAAGGATAAAATATGAGAGAAGTATTTCGCCGTATTATCATCGATTTTCAAGAACGTAGTCTACGACCTACAATTAAACGTGATGTTCAAATTCCTTTATTTAATGATAAGATAATTACTCTTATAGGAGTGCGTCGTTGTGGTAAAACTTCAATCCTTTATAAGATGATTGAAGAACTTCGAGAGAATATCGACTCTAAGAATATTGTGTATATTAATTTTGAAGATGACCGGTTGATGGGAACCACTGTCAGTGATTTGGATGATCTTATTGAAGGATATTTCGAGCTGTACCCTGAAAAAAGGGATGAAAAAATCTATCTCTTTGTCGATGAAGTGCAAAACATTCCGGGATGGGAAGTGTTTATCCGTCGTATATACGATACATTAAATGTTCAGATTATCATCACCGGTTCTTCTTCCAAACTCCTCAGTAGCGAGATAGCTACATCGCTGCGCGGGCGAACGCTCACATATGAGATATTCCCGTTTTCTTTCAAAGAGTATCTCCGTTTTAAAAACATTACCGTCAATCTAGATTCTTCTAAATCACTGAGCTTTATCAAGCACAATTTTGAAGAGTATCTGCTCTGTGGAGGATTTCCTGAAACAATAGGGCAAGAGGGATCCATTCAAAAAAGGATTCTGAGCGATTACGTGAATCTGATTGTCTATAAGGACCTCATTGAACGCTATGGTATTACCAATACCGCTCTTTTGAAACATTTGATCAAATATGCATTCGTCAACATGGCAACCTCGGTGAGTATTACCAAGCTCTATAACGACTTTAAATCTAATGGCTTTAAGCTCGGCAAAGAGACACTGTTTGATTATTTCGGATATTTGGAAGAGGCCTATGCCATTTTTAGTATCCCAATATTTAGAAGCTCTGTACGTGAAGAGCAGCGTAATCCTAAAAAAATCTATGCAATCGATAACGGACTGCGAGCGGTGTATGATGCCTCATTTTCACCTGATTACTCCAAACTCTATGAAAATCTCGTCTTTTTGGCACTCAGGTCCAAAACCAATGAAGTCTATTACATCAAAGAGCGTCAGGAAATCGATTTTTATTGTGTAATTGACGGTGAAAAACAGCTTATCAATGTCAGCGTGGATATCAGCAATCCTGACACCTTCGAGCGTGAAATAAACTCACTTGCCGAGGGGATGGAGTTCATAGGGGTGGATAAGAGTGTTCTCATCACAAAAGAGCGTGAAGGCTCCATGAGTGTAGGAGATAAAATAGTCTATTTAATCCCTCTTTGGAAATGGCTGTTAACTCATGATTAATGATACAAAACATAGCGTAATTGTTATTACTATTGAAGGCATTTAGATGTCCCCTCAACACTTCCAAGACGACCTTGCCGAGTGGGATCTCTGTACCGGAAAAGGGTTAGTAAGCGATCTCGATGCCTGGCGTGATCGCTACATTACTGAGAAGGTGGCTCAAGGGGTAAGCGATAAGACCCGTAAATCCTACGGAGAAGCACTGACCCCTCTTATAGAGTTTTCTCATCAGTATGATTCGATCATGGATTTGGATGGGTTATCGGCGAAGTTTGTGAATAACTACCTCATGTGGTACCAAGAACATCTCGCCTCTAAAGATCTCGAAGCTAAAAAAATATCGAAGGAAGAGTATCATCAAGTCCTCTCCAATCGTAAAGCCAACCGGGGGAAAAACGATGCGAAGCTCTCTATTGTCTATCGCTATGAGAAAAGTCTCTCTCACCGTTTAACCGTACTTAAACAGCTTCTGCTGTTCATCAGTGAAAACAATAAAGAGAACAAAGACTTCACTTCCCTCTTTAAATACTTCACCAAAATCAAAGTGCAAAAACGTAAAACGGAGTTTGTCACTGAGAGTGAACTCGAAGAACTAATCGATTTTATGAAGCATTGGCCTGAAGTTTTTAAAGAGCATTTCCCAAAGAGTTCGGAGCGTTATGCCTATCGCAATGCCTTGATCGTACTGCTTTACTGCCTAAGCGGTGCACGTGCCGATGAAGTGATCTCTCTAAAAATGGAGTATATCAAAGAGTCTGAATATAAAGATGACCATGGTACTACACATCTGTTTTATACGATCGCCTATCATACGACCAAAGGGGATAAATACCGCGAAGTAGTGGTGAGACGTGAAGAGATTGAACCGTTTGTCCATTACATGAGAGCCGTACTCCCGGATCCTTCCTATGTCCTCTCCAGTACCTATACCAACGGAACCTACACGAATAAGAAAATGCCCGATGTGGATATGTGGAAATTCACCACTTATGCTCTAAAAGCGATCGGGGTGAATAAAAGCGGACGTCATATCATCCGTAGGGGATATGCGACCAAAGAGCTCGCCGATGGGAAAGATTTGGCAATTGTCGCGATGGAGCTGGGGCACACGTCAACCAATACGACGTTCAGTGCTTATGTGAAGAATAATCCCGAACTCATGATGCGCCAAAAGATCAAATAAAAGGAACTAAACCTTCTGAAAATAGCGGGTCTCTCCATTGACCTTGGCACTGAATCCATCGGAGGCAATGTTGATTTGATGCATCATCAGATCAAAGTGTTTGGATGGGTTCTCATATACGTTCATCGCAATACTGTGATCAAAATGGACACGGTAATCGGCATGAAGCGCTTGAGAGGATTGTGGATGAATAAAACGTGCTTTTGCCTCGGGCAAGAAATGGAGAATAAAACCCGTTTTAGCGCATTGGAACTGTTGATTGCACAATTGTGAATCGATACGTGGTGAAATCTTTTCTTGTGTGATGGCAGAGCGATCAGAATGAATGATTTCCTCACTCATTAATGGAGTCGTGCCCAATAGACCGGTAGTAATCAGAGCGGTGGCTAAAAATCGTTTGGATTTATCGTGATATTTATACATTCGTTTCTCTCCTGATGCATGATCGAACAGATATGAGAAATTGTATAGTTGAATGATGAATGAATGCTAACAACGTACTTTCCGGCTGGAAGTAAATTGTAGATAGAAATTTAAAATCGATTAATTAGATTCAGGACGGCGATTTTTCTCGTTTAATTCTTCAGTGATTTTAAAAATTTTATTGGTGAGTAAAAATCCCTCTTCAGGGGAAAAAGATCCCCATTGATCAAGAATATGTTGATGAATAGAGAGAATTTGTACACGTATATCTAATTCTGATTTGAAATTTAGATCATTTTCGAGAGTAATAAGTCGGGAAGTAATTTCATTAAACATATTAAATTATAACTAATTAAACCTAAATGATACTGTCAAATAGTTTCGAAATTTTTCAGTATAATTCCATCAATTATTTTATGAGGATACTATGGCAAAAGGTTTCGGTGGAAAATATTTTTCACTCCAAGCGATCACCGCAACTGTCAATGCTACGACGTTGCATAACCGTGCCGTTCGCACCCAAAGTTGCCATGCCTATCGCATTTATTCTGCTGATGCGAGTATCGATGAGTCTCCCCCCGATGAACTCGATATTCTCCTCGAAGCACTAGAACCTTTCACCCCAAAGGTATCCCGTTGTCAGTGCCATTGTAACCGTTTCTACGGGCGTCGAACTCGATGTGCCCTATATCTCTCCTCATTGACCCCAAAACTTCGCTTTTTATTTCGCTATTTTCACACTGATACCTCTCCGCCCTCGCCTCTTTTCTTTTCGTAATTATCAGCACCATATTAGTCGCTCATGTGGCACATTCCATTGACATAATTAATGGAGAAGTGCCTCTATAAACATGACCCTACGGTTTTACATGTACAAGGAAACACATTATGAAAAATACTATTACCCTGCTCGGATTTCCACGTATCGGAGAAAAAAGAGAACTCAAATTTGCATTAGAAAGTTTTTGGAAAGGAACTATTGGCTTCGATGAACTGGAGACAATTGCATCTGATCTTCGAAAGCGCCACTGGAACTTACAGCGTGATTCCGGTATCCAAAAAGTTGCCATTAACGATTTTAGCTTCTACGACACTATGCTTGATATCATGGTAACCCTCGGTGCTACACCCGAACGCTTTAGCGATATATCCGACCCAATACGTCGATATTTTACGATGGCACGGGGAGATGAGAGCCATGTGGCGATGGAAATGACCAAATGGTTCAACACCAACTACCACTACCTTGTTCCTGAATTGCACGATCAATTTGTGTTCGGCGCAGTGAATGCCGAAAAAATCATCCATGAGTTTAACGAAGCCAAAGCTCTCGGATTAGAGGGGTGTATTCAGCTGATCGGTCCAATGACATTTTTTGCTCTCTCAAAATGCTCCGAATCGGTACGTCAAGCGCTGTTTGATAAGGTAATAGCACAATACGTCGCTTTATTAGAAACATTGCAAGCTTTAGATGCCGAGATCATAATACATGAACCATCACTCGTGTGTGATCCTACGCCTCACGATCTATCCTTGCTCAAAATAGCGTATGATCGGCTGGGAACACTTGCGCCTCTTTGGGTAGCAACCTATTTTGAACATTCCAACGAAGCGACTGCCGTTTTGGTGCACACTCCCATTAAAGGGCTTTATCTTGATTTTGTTCACGGAGAGAAAAATATCGAATCGCTTGAGGTGTTAGGCAAAAGTGATAAACACGTGAGCGTCGGGATCATAAACGGTCGCAATGTCTGGAAAAACGATCTTTCCGCTTCACTAAAGACCTTGAATACAATCGCAGATTATATTCCCAAAGAGCGTCTGAGCCTCAGCAGTTCATGTTCACTTTTGCATGTCCCCTATACGTTGCGACATGAAACAACATTGGATGCAAATGTGAAGACATTATTAGCCTTTGCCGAAGAGAAGCTCACAGAACTATCCGCTCTCTCAAAAGCATTTTTTGACAATGAAGAAATCGTATATCAGCGATATGACCCCTCTCGCACCGACCCTGCGGTTCAAATACGACTCTCTGCATTGCAAAGCGGTGATTACAAACGTACTTATCCGTTTCCCCTTCGACAAGAAGCAGCGCACGATTTGTTCGATCTGCCGATTCTACCGACGACAACCATCGGATCGTTTCCCCAAACCGCAGACATCCGCAAAATTCGTCAAGAGTTCAAAAAAGGGCTCATCTCCCGAGAAATCTATGAAATCGAAATGAAAAATGGGATCCGTGATTGCGTCGAATTTCAAGAGTCGATTGATCTGGATGTCTTGGTGCACGGGGAGTTTGAGCGTAACGATATGGTGGAGTATTTCGGTGAACAACTCAGCGGATTTGCTTTTAGCAGCAATGGCTGGGTACAGAGCTACGGAAGCCGATGTGTCAAACCACCACTACTTTATGGTGATGTGAGCCGACCGTACCCAATGACGCTAGAATGGAGTCTATTTGCCCAAAGTCTTACAGCGCGATCGATGAAAGGGATGCTCACGGGACCCGTAACGATTCTCAACTGGAGTTTCGTCCGTGACGATCAGCCCCGCTCCCTCACTTCAACTCAAATCGCCCTCGCTATCCGCGATGAAGTAGATGATTTGCAACGCTCCGGGATCAAAATGATCCAAGTGGACGAAGCGGCGTTCAAAGAGGGGTATCCGCTGCGTCGTGAAAAACGTGCCGAATATGAAAAATGGGCATTGGAGAGTTTCCTCCTATCCACCGCCGTGGCGGAACGTGATACCCAAATCCATACCCACATGTGCTACAGCGAGTTTACCGATATCATCAAAACCATCGAAGCGATGGACGCGGATGTAATCTCAATCGAAACTTCTCGTAGCGGTAACCGTCTCCTCAAAATCTTCGCCGAGGTAGGGTATGCACAGGAAGTGGGACTGGGAGTCTATGATATCCATTCTCCTCGGATCCCTAGTATTGAAGAGATGGAAAAACAAATCCATGCACTTCTCGAAGTCCTTCCCGCCGCTCAGCTCTGGATTAATCCTGACTGTGGTTTGAAAACCCGTGGATGGGCAGAGACCAAAGCGGCATTAGAAAATATGGTTGAAGCGACCAAACGCGTTCGTCAAAGTCTCTAAAGCTGTTTCCCCTTTTGGGGAATGCAATAAAGTATGAATTAATCTGTTTTTAGTTAACCTAAAGACAAATCATATTGAAATTTTCTTGTGATAGTGAAGCTAAGAAAAAAGTGTTACAGGTAAAGAAGTATCTCAGCGAATAAAACCTCTATCACTTCTAAAATTCTTCGACACTTATATCCCAATATTTTTCCCGAGTTATATTGGAAGGAAACCAGTGAAAAAAATCAATAAAAATATCATCGCTTTGGGAATCAACAGCTTTTTTACTGACTTTTCAACCGAAATGGTCTTGCCTCTCTTGCCGATATTTTTGGAGCATTTTTTACACGCAACAAAAGGTGAGATTGGATTGATTGAAGGGTCTGCAGAAATGGGTGTTGCGTTACTTATCGCGCTATCCGGCTTTTATTCTGATCGGGCTGGAAAGCGTAAAGGGCTTACCATTATCGGATATGGTTTATCTAACATTATCAAGCCGTTTGCTTTTTTTGCCCAAAGTGCTACAATGATTGCAACAATCCGTATTGCTGACCGAGTAGGTAAAGGGATCCGGTCTGCACCTCGTGATGCCCTTATCAGTGCCAACACTCAGAAAGAGGTAAGCGGTTTTATTTTTGGGTTTCATAAAATGATGGACAGCGTTGGAGCTGTTGCAGGCTCATTGAGCGCTTTTGTATTATTGTGGTTTTTGGGACAGAGTGAAGCTACATTTCGGACTATTTTCGCTCTTAGCCTCATCCCAGGTATTATTTCTCTAGCGATTCTTGTATTATTTGTAACAGATGCTCCGTTCACCCCTTCACCATTACGAAAATTCCGTCCAAAAGCACTGAGTACACCGTTTTATTGGTTAGTCGGTTTTCAAAGCATCTTTAGTCTCTTCGCTATGAATTATTCGTTTATGATCCTCAAAGCGGGAGATAATGGTATGGCCCTAGCTATGATTCCATTAGCGTACACCCTCTATAATCTTATCTTATCAGTTTTTGCTATACCGATTGGTGAAATGGCAGACCGTTTCGGAAAAATTACGCTATTGTCTATCGTCTATTTAGCATTTGGTTTGGGAGCTTTTGCCATGTCATCAGGAACGATTTTGGGTGCATGGCTTGGATTTGCCATTTACGGATTTTTTGCCGGAGGATTTAACTCATTAGCAAAAGCAATTATCTCCGATACCGCACCGCTTGAGCTAAAAGCAACTGCCTATGGGGTCTATTATACGTCTATTGGAGCAGCTACCCTCATATCGTTAACTGTTAGTGGTTGGTTATGGGATCATTATGGAAGTTTTTTACCTTTTATAATTGCATCAAGTGTGGCTATAGGTTTAGCGGGCGCGTTATTCGGAATGCGAAACAAGTTTTCGCAGTAATTTTTACTCTTACAACCCCTTTAAGACTTTTAACAATACATTTTTCAAGTATTCATTAATTGCTTCCTTGTTCGACTTTATCAATAAATTTCCATCAACTAAGAATAATGCAAGACCATGGACAGAAGCCCATATTATTGTCAGCTGAAGCATTGGATTTTCTAATACGATACCCTCAGTTTCTTGGGCATCTACGAGAAGACTTATGAGGGGGTGCAAGCCCATTAGGTGATTTTCATCTTTATGGCCATGTGATTTTTCATACTCTTTATGATATTTATTTCCGAACAGTAAACGGTAAAGGTTTGGTTGCTCCATCGCAATATTGAGATACTCCCCCAACATCATTTCAAAACGCTTTGCAATACTATGAGTTTTATCTTGTAAGATAGGAGCTAATACCAAATTAAGTTGTTTATACCCTTTATCCATAACATCTAAAATTAGTGCTTCCTTATTATCATAATGACGATATATAGCTGACCTTGATATGTTCAGCCGAATGGATAATTCGCGCAGTGTTAGTACTTTTAACCCTTCTTTATCAACTATCTCGAATGCTGTTTCTACTAATGACTCTTTGAGATTTTTATGGTGGTAGGCCAATTTATTTTTAGTGAACTTAGGCTATTTCTCAACAAACAGGGTAAAAGTCCCATGGTTCTTAGAAATAGCTTAAAAATGGTCTTTTCGCTAAAAACCAGCCCTCATATCTCCTCTACAAGCCACGAAATTAATTTCCGAGACCTAAAGGCTGCATAAACTCTTTTTCTTTATCAATCGCAATTAAATTGTAAACTCTCTTTGAATAGTTGGTAAAATCATAAATCCCATAAAAATTAATATGACTCCAGTGAATAATTGAACTGTTTTTAAGTGCTGTGAGGATTTCATCTTTCTCGGTGCTATTTTTAGAATGTTGTAATTTTTTGGTAAGATAAAGATAATTCCAAAGGATTATAGCATTTTGAATAAGTCGTTTTGAGTTATTTGCAACGTTTTGCTCTTCGGTAGTTGCAACCGTAAACTCTTGATTGTTTCCAAAAAATACCGCTTTTGAAAATCGATTAGAGGCTTCTATCTTATTGAGCTGCTTTTCTATCCGTTGGCGAAGCTTTACATCATCGATATAATTGAGCAAAAAATCGGATTTTATAATCTTTCCAAATTCTTTCAACGCAGTGTATAGTTTGTGCTGTCGTGAATAGGAAGTGAGCCTTTTTAAGAGCTGTGTAGCCGTTGTTTTTCTCTCTTTAATTGTTACGGCAAACCGTAAAATATCATCCCAACTCTCTTTGATTATTTGAGTATTGATTTTTCTTTTAGGTGCCAATTTATAACCTAAATTATGATAGTGTTTTGGTGTAAAAAAGCCGTAAAGCTGTTGATCTTTGAAATTTTTAATTCTTGGACCAAAATTGAATCCAAGAATATTTGTTAAACCAAATATTAGCTCTGTATAGCTGTGGCTATCCCCGGAATGTAAATCGCTCTTGACTGTCTCATTGTGCAACAGTCCATCAATAACATACCCCGATTCTCTTTCACTGACATTGATAACAGTGGAATGAAACAGGCGATTTGATTCGTCAATAAAAGTATAGGTGACAACTCCTTTGTCGGCACCAAAGTATTTGTTTGAGTGTCCTGCATTAGTAGAATCGATATTTGAAGCAATGGAGTATTTTTGCCCATCACTTGAAGTATGATTGATATCGGTGTGATGTCTTACTATTTTTACAAGCTCCAATTTCTCCATATATGCCACAATTTTGTCATTTGCTTCGGTCGTATTATCCTCTGAAAAGTACCATATTTTGGTATTATCAAGCTGGTTTTCGTTGATGCCTTTTGATATTTTCCCCATCCGTGAAAGGCTTAGGTTGCATCCATATCCAAGTATGGATGCAAGTAATAGATTGTGATTGCTTTTAATGCGACTTTGAGAGTAGTGTTGAAATGATGATAAAAAATCTGTTTCCTTATCAATTGAATTGAGAACATCAATCACGGATAGGTACTCTTCCGTTGGGAAATATTTTGCGAGAGGATTTTTTTCTTCATCTTCATCCTTTTCCAGCTTAGGAGTTTTGAGGATGTAAGAGTCGTCTGATGCCGTAAAATAGGTGTTTGTACCATTTAAAATATTATGATTTGTTTCTTTGTAGCTTGCTTCAACTTTGTCTTTGACGGTGTTCATAAAGGTATCAAACGGTTTTAAATACTCCATTTCATGCTTCGTTAGAAGTAGATCTTTATTTTTAATCCAATCATCTTTATCAATCATATAGTCATCAAAGTTTTTGTATCTGTAAGAGTATTTCAAATTAAGAGTTCCATTTTTAATGGCATCGCTTACATGAAAGAAGAGTAATATTTTATAGAGTGAGACTTTAAATTTATCGCCATCAAATACAGCGATACGCTCTTCTTCATCTAAAAATGCTTTAGGTACTTTATTGGTGAGAGTGGGATTGTTTTTGAAATAGTTAATGGCTTCAATAAGATTTTTATTCGATGCTTTTTCATCAAACTCAATCGCTTTTAAAATCCCCGAAAGCTTGCCTTGCAGCGATACTGACTTGCTCTCTATAAAATCATACTTGCATTCAACAACAGTGTCGAAAACTTTTTTCTCTGTAAGAATCTCATTGAGTGCCAGTGTCTTTTGCTGAAGAAGTTTCTCTATTGTAGCTACTTTTTGAACAGCACTTAAATCGCTGTCTTTGACAATAGCTTCAATATCATTTAGTGTTGAAAGATTTGCATTCTCAAGTGACTGTATGACCCGATTTTTATGAGGTTCTTGTTCAAAACTATACTCTTTTTGGGAACGAAGTGAGGAGTTTTTAGCCGTCTGCACCGTTGATATAAATCTATCTATGAGATTATCGTTACGGATCAAGTACTGATAATATACAAATGATAGAAGTAAGAAGTTAGATTCTACATCTTTCTTTCGCTTTACTTGAAAAACTTGGCTTTTTTCAATCCATTTAGCATGATACTGGGCTATTTTAGGGGTGATTCCTCCCGATATAAAGATACTCTCCAAGATATTGAATTTTGATTGTATCGTTTTAAATTTTTGAAGACTTACCATCATGGCAGCTTTTTTAGTAGAGTGCTCCAGTATCTTATAGTGCGTGAGACTCCATCTGTTTTTATAGTCTCCATCTTTTTGTAAAAATTCATCTAGTATATTCAGTTTTTGATCTTTAATGAATGGCGTTAATCTCTCTAGAATATCTCTTTTTTGAGAATTGATGGCGACTGTGATAATGCGATATAACTCCGTGTAACTCGGCACTTCGATTGATAGCTTTTTAGAAAACTCAACAAGAGCATAAAAGATTTTTTTACGATGGGTAAAATTATTCGCCAACGTGATAGCTTCTTTTACAAGGATATCTTTTATCTCATAGGTGTATTCGTTAATTCGCAGGTGCTGCTTAATGATCTGCTGATATCTATAAAGTGTACTTTTTGTTAAACTTACAGCATCTGTATCGATTGATATTTTTAAAATATCGGAGGCAATATAATCTAAATTTTTATCATCATTTAAATCTGTGAAGAATTTATTTGTTGCTTTGAAATAGCCATACAGCAGCACAAAATAAATTTGATTAAAATCGATTTCTATTTTTTCGAGTAAATTCTTTGGGATTGAAAAATAAAATTTTTGCTGGTTAAAATTAAATATTGGTTTTTGATTGAATGCTTTTTCTTCCTCTTTTGATAAAATTTGTAAAGTTGTCACTTTTTTCCTTTTTTGTGTAATTTATTCTGATTATATATACTGTTTGCTATACTTTGTTTGATTTATACTTAAGTTTACACTTATCAGATAGTTTATGGATAAATTTCAGAGTGTAATGCAAACGAAGGTTTAATTTACATCACAAAGGGAGTGGAATGCTTATCGGTTATGCAAGAGTTTCAAAATCTGATGACTCTCAAGTTTTAGATTTACAAATCGATGCACTTCTCCAAGCGGGTGTAAATCAAGAAAGTATTTACACCGATAAAATTTCAGGGATCAAAGACGAAAGACCCGGCTTGGAAAATTGCTTGAAAGCTTTACGAGAAGAAGATATTTTAGTTGTCTGGAAGCTTGACCGTCTTGGCAGAAATCTCAAGCATCTTATCAATACTATTGATGATTTAAACAAAAGAAATATAGGATTTAAAGTTTTAAGCGGACAAGGTGTTAATATTGATACAACCACTTCTGCCGGAAAAATGATGTTCTCAATTTTTGGTGCTTTTGCAGAATTTGAGAGAGACTTAATCAGAGAAAGAACAATAGCCGGACTTCAAGCTGCAAGAGCAAGAGGAAGAAAAGGTGGAAGAAAGTTTAACCTTACCAAGTCACAAGTAAGATTAGCGGAAGCAAGTATGAAAAATAGAGATACCAGTGTAAAAGAACTTTGTGCTGAGTTGGGGATTACAAGGCCTACTCTTTATAAATATATTGGACCGAATGGGGAGCTAAGAGATTTTGCCAAGAGAGTGCTAGAAATCACTAATTAAGCTATTTCTAAGAACCATGGGACTTTTACCCTGTTTGTTGAGAAATAGCCAGGTATGAGTTGATTAGGGTTTGATAAGGCAATCCCATTTTTACCGATAGCTCTTTAAAATACTCAATGGTATCCACATCAACATTAAGCGATATCTGTTTCTTTGTCCGTTTCGCATACGGGTTTTGGACAGATTGTGAAAAATCGTATTCTTCTCTCATAAATAAACACCGATTTTTTAGTGAGCAAATACTTCCGGATGAGTAGCTGCAATTCCTAGTAATACACGAGCCGGACCTTCTGGTTTACGACGTGATTGTTCCCAGTTTCTTAGTGTATTTACACTAATATTTAAAAGTCCTGCAAATTCATCTTGTGTCATTTTTAAACGAGCTCGTATAGACTTGGCATCCGGTTCATCGATCATAAATGAACGTGATGGTTTTTTTGTCTTACCAAGAATCTCTTTTGCTTCACCAACACTTGCAAGCAAGTCATTAAACATTGCATCTTCCATCATAAGCCTCCCATGAAAGTTTTTCTGAGCATCTCGATTTGTTTTGGGGATAAATCGGATGTTTTACTTTTTTCATACACATAGATCATAAGGATAAGACTATTTTCCTCATGATAGTAGTAGATATTTCGGATACCACCACTTTTACCGCTGTTTTTAATAGACCATCGAATTTTACGCAAACCCCCTGATCCTTTGATCACCGCTCCGCTTTTAGGGTGTTCCACCAAAAAAGTTTGAAGCTCTTTGTATTCCTCATCAGAGAGAATACGGGTGATTTCACGGGTAAAGATCGTAGTTTCGGCTATTTCCATAGGATAATTGTATCAGATGTTTATTGGTAAGTCAATGGCGTAGTTTTTATAGTTTGACCCATGTAAATTGTCTAACAAATAACAATCTCAACGTATTGGTCCATGAAATGAACCTAGATTTCGAATAAAATACCTACAGCAGGGAGTTTTTTTAGTTCAATGGAGCTTATATTGGAGGGGATATTCTTATATGACAGACAAATCTACTTTAGATAACTTATGTTAACCAATATAATATTAACTATTTCGATTTTAAAACTTTTGCTTTATCGCTAGTCAATCTAACTTTTTCATAAGATGTATTTGATATTTTTTATGTGTTACTTGAATCTGCTTTGCAATTGACTCTCTTAATTGCTTTTTAGCATTCATGGCTTTATAGGTTGCTTCACTAGCCACATTATGTATCAATATACAAAGCTCTTCATCGGTAGGTTCATATTCAGGCATCAATACTAAGTCTCTCATTTGTAATTCTACTCTACATAGCTCATGTCAAAAATTATGTTTTATGCGCCAATTAAGGACTCATACGGCACGTGCAATCGTACATGAAGATTACGAATCATAGCAATAGAGAGTTGTCGTTTATGATTAAGCACTTCGGATACTTTTGAACGTGAGCCAATAATCGGTGTCAGATCTTTAGGCTCCATTCCCATTTGCTCCATTCTGAATTTGATCGCTTCGACCGGATCACAAATCGGCATTGGATAATGTTTGGCTTCATACGCCTCAACCAATGTCACAAGAATATCGAGTTCATCCCCTTCAGGTGTTCCCATATCAGCATTCATTAACATATCGATACGCGTCAATGCAGCATCATAATCTTCTTCGGTTCGAATAGGAAAAATATTCATCTTTTAAATCTCCTCTGCGTTTATTTTGTCATACGCGGCATGGGTTCCGACAAATCGGATATATACCGTACTGTAGGGATAATTGATCTTTACGATCAGTCGGTACTTATTTCCACCTATATTGAACACTACACGATTATCTCGTAGAAAACTGGCAACTTGATACTGAGACTTTATATCCTGAGGAGATTGCCAAGAAGCTTTCATCGCCTCTGCATACCAGCCTGCTAATGGGCTCATAGCATCGGGATGGCTACTCCAAAACTCTTGTAGTGTTCGTTTGCTGATGACTCTCATGAATGTATTATAGCAGGATATTTCCCATTTTGGGAAAATATTATATTATTATGACTATATTTCTATATTTTGTTAATTAGCATAAGATAAATTATATTACTTTATCTATCTCAAAACTTGTTTTTATTACTTTAATACTAAGAACCATAAATTGATCTATTACGCCCATTCTCTTTGGCTTGGTAAAGTGCCAGATCTGCTCTTTTTATCATTTCATCGACTGATTCATCATTGTGATACTGTGTGAGTCCAATACTTACCGTTACTTTTGTATAAACTGAAAAATTATTCTCTGCAATTCTTTCACGTAACCGCTCGGCTAAGACTTTAATTTCTTGGAGTGTCGTACTCGGGCAAAGTATTATAAATTCCTCACCACCCCAACGAAACGGGTAATCACTTGCACGTAATATATCTCGGATGATAAAGGCGATTTCTTTCAGAATGATGTCTCCGACATCATGACCGCAGGTATCGTTAATCTTCTTGAAAAAATCAATATCCATATAAATAACGGAAAGAGGTGTATCTTGACGTTTTCCGAAAGCAATTTCACGCTGAACAATATCATCAAATCTAAGGCGATTATATAAACCTGTTAAAGCATCCGTCTGTGCTACATATTCAAGTTTCTTTTCCATCTCTTTACGCTCTGTCATATCCATAGCAGTTCCAAGTCCGGTCCATTCTCCTCGAAATTTTACTGTCGAAATAGTAATATAGAGCCATCGTACTTCCCCGGTTCTTGTCACCATTTTCAAATCTTGGTAAACGATTTGATCTTGTAATTCCCCTTTTAATCTAGCGCTCACGCGTTCTTGTATAAACGCTTGTTCTTGGGGTGCAACAAGTTCCATCGCTGTCATTTTTTTTAGGTCATTTAAACTGTATCCAGTCATTTTTACAAATGCTTCATTGGCATAGAGAAAGGTTTCCCGATACAGAAAAATACCCGCTAAGGCACTTTCCGTAAGAGTTCTAAAAAGCAATTCATTTTCTTCAAGAGCTTCTTTAAGTTTTATCTGTTCGGTAATATCTTTTCCTGTCGAGATAAAATGAGTTATAGTCTCTCCCGTAAGTTTTATCGGGGTAATCGTTTTCTCTTCCCAGTAAAGGGAACCATCCTTCTTTCGATTTTGAATTATCCCTTTATATGTTTTTCCTGATAAAATAATTTTCCAAATTTCTTTATAAAACATATCAGAATGCATACCCGACTTGAAGAAGGAAGGTTTTGCTTTTATAAATTTCTCTTTTTTCCATCCTGTCAAGTTTACATAGGCATTGTTGATATACTCAATCACCCCATTGGAATCTGTAATCATAATAAGATCATCACTTTGTTCGATAATGCGATGAAGTTTCAGCATCTCCTGCTGATCTCTGATTCGATCGGTAATGTCTATAATATTTACGACAAAATGCTCTTTACCGAGATAGAGCATTTTTTGTATACGCGCTTCCACATCATATTCTGTCCCATCTTTACGGCGATGTTTTGTCTCTATACTTAACAGCGGTATTATTCCATCACGAAGCGGCTGAATAAGTTTACGAAATTTTTCGATGCTATATTCTGGTTTAATATCAGGAGGAGTCATCCGTGAGAGTTCCTCTATGGTATATCCTATATTATGCAAGGCACTTCCATTGGCATAGCAGAATGTCAATGTTTCCGGATGAAAAATGTAGATTTCATTAAGATTTTTATCGATCAAATTTCCCAAAGATTCGAGAGAATATTTGTTTTGTACTTCTTGTGTAACATCCTTATAAACAGCCATAATATGCCCGTTGTCCAAACGTGACACATCATTAACCCGCCATCCTTCTCGTATCTCATCCTTGTAATAACCAGCCTCAAAATGTTCAGGTTCACCTGTTGTATAGACACGTTCAAGTACATCAAGAAAACCAAACGCTCTGACCCCCGGAAAAACTTTTTCCAGATTTTTTCCTACAAGATCTTCACGTTTAATGTTATCAGTCTTTTCAGCTTGACGATTAAAATCGACAAAAATAAAATTACCATTCTCATAACGGTAGATTGCAATATTTATAGGTAAAGAATCGATAGGAATCAAAAGTAGTCTCCTAATATTTGACAAGATATTTATTTCTGGATTATCAGAAAAATATTCATAATATTGTTAGAAATAATAATGAAACATTATAGCTATTTTTGTAAGAAGATTTTGAATAATAGTAACCTAATTATGTGATAATATAGTTATATCAAAAATTATTTTGAAGATCGAAGAAAATCAAATTGAAACGCTCAAACTAATACTTAGTGGGTTAAGTTATCCACTAACAACTGATGAACTGGGTAGACTACCAATATTGACAACCAGTGCTAAGAGCTTTGTATCATGTGCCATTGGGAAAATGGATATTTACTCAGGAATCCATGTAATAAAACCAAAAAAATCAAATGACCAAATATTCACACACTAATTATAACCTTTTTAACGGCACGTCACATTGGCGTCCAAAAGCGCCTCTTCTTTTTTGGCATAGACACATTGTACTTTATTCATCACGGTATCACTGAAACGGGTCTGCCATAACAGTGTGTTTTTCATTTTGGCCAAGCGTAAATCATTACGAATAAACTTGGCATCGCCTAACTCTGCATTCGTAAAATCGGTTTTATACAGGAGAACATCCGAAAAATTGGCTTTCCAGCTTTTAGTCTCTCGAAGATCGGCAAAACTCAGATTACTCTGTTCCAAATGCGTCCCTTTGAAATTTGCCCCGCGTGCACGGATATGGGTAAGGTCGGAGCGTTTCATAGTCCCCTTCCAAAAGAGTGCCCCCTCAACATTTGCACCGCTGAGATTGCAATCATTGAAATCCCCCATCTCGAACATACTTCCGCTCAGATCGGCATAACTGAGATTGCTGCCGTGAAAATCGCCGCCGCTAAAATCATTTTTACTGAGATTCGCACCCCGTAGATCACATCCGATACACTCTTTCTCTTCCAACGCTTTTTTCAGGTGCGCTGCATCGTAAGCATGTAAAGAAATCCCTAAAACAACTGCTAATAAAAGAGTCCTCATTTGATCCCTCGGATACGGTGTAACTCTTTTAAGAACGGTTGTGCCCGCTTGCTTCCGACAATTGTCTCTTTCTTATTCCCTGCTTTATCGATAAAAAATATCGTCGGAATCCCGAAAAAATCGTACCCATCAGGGAGTTTGCTTTTGTGGACGTTTTTCTCAATCACTACGAAATTTCGGCTCATATACGGTTCTACCGTTTTATCGTGAAAGACCTTTGTTTTCATATAAGCACATTCGGGGCAATCATCGGTCGTATAGATCATCAATACCAGTTTATTCTCTTTCCCCATCGATGCAACAGCCGTTTTGAACTGATCGTCGTTTTGGATCGGTGCGGCAAACGCTCCGATTGCCATTACCCATACCAATAGAATCAATTTAATCATTTTGTCCCTTTTGCCTGTTAATTATCACAATATTATCATAATATACACTCAATAATATTGAATAAACTCTATCTTAAAATATAAGTAAATAAAATGTTACTTTCAGGCTGATTCAGCTTTATTGTTTAAACGTACTGTGACAAAGTACGCACCCGTTCAATACTTTTTCCAAAGCGACCATAGACTTCGCGTGATCTTTTGTTTTTAACGTTTGGGCAAGATTGTCTCCGCTTTTATGAAACACCACCCCCATTTGCTCAAACGATTGATTCTTAAAACTGCCGCACATGGAGTTTTTCTCTAACGTTAGCCCTAGTTTCTCCGTCGCTATGGTAGAGGCTTCATCGTACTTTCCGGTATTCATAAGCCCGACGATTTCCGAGATAGCCGCTAAGTGCTCTCGCATATTAGAGAGTTGGTGTACCCCTTGCGGTGTCCCTTTTATCCCTAATGATTGCCGATCATCATCGGGAGTCATATCCATTTTATGCATGTGCAACGTCTCTGCACTGAGAGACAAACTTAATACCAATATGGAGGATACGATAGTTTTTAGCATTTGATTTCCTGATTCTAAAATTACCGAAAGTATGCCCTTTGAAAATTAATTTCCCTTGAATAGCGTGTTAACGATATTAATAACAAATTTTACATAGTATATTTCTTTTGTACTACTTTTTTTTATTCCGATACATCGCTTTATCCGCCGATTCAATAACCGTCAATACCTCCGCATCATGTGTGAAAGAGGACATTCCAAATGCAAAATCGATTTTAAATGAGTATTCTCCGACTTTAAAATGGACTTTTTGAAAGTAGCTTAGAATGGATTCTATTTTGCTTTTTACCTGCACATGAGAAAGTGTTTTGTCAAACACGACAATAAATTCATCTCCTCCATAGCGAACAACCCGACCTCCGGTTTCACGCAGTTTATTCGCTACCAGCGATAGCACTTTATCACCAACAACATGACCGTAAGTATCATTGATCTCTTTAAACTTATTCAGATCGATCATCACTAATGTTCCGCTGTCTCGAAGCCGAAGTTTAGCTATGTCAAGCAGTTCATCTTCAAACCATTTTCGATTGTAGCTTTGCGTAAGAGCATCTTCATAGATAATTTTTCGAAGTTCCTGAATCTCTTCTTGAAGCTGTTGTGTTTTTAGTACTATCTCATCTAAGAGAGCTTCATCTTTATTTCTCATAGCGTCTATTGCGTCAGACGTACACACCGATAACGTCGTTATATGCCGAACCATTTTTTCATCGAGCATTTCACGGGTTAGCAGTTGATCCGGTTGAAGATCAATCTCATGTGAATGCGCTATCTGCGCATATATTTTGCTGTATTGAGCAGGAAAAACGATTTTTATAGGTTCAATTCTTTTTTTGACTTCATCGGTAATACGGGAATGTTCTTCGACTAAATTTCTCACGCTCACTCCGCTGTACTAAATTGTTCTGTGGTCACTGCAATTAAAAATTACTATTAGTTCAAACACCTTGTGATAACAAGTTGATGAAAAAATTCTATCCTAATAAACTTCACAACTTCTTATAACAAGTTGGAATGATGCACGATATTATTGACTTACCTGATGATTACATTGATAAAATATACATTGAGATTGGTGAGAATGTTAAAAAGATTCGTATGGAAAAAGGGATCAGTCAGCTAAAATTGGCGCAAGCCATTGGACATAAATCCCTCTCAATCGTTTCACTTGCAGAAATTTATCATAATAAACAGCACTTTAATATCGAACACTTAGTTAAAATCGCCTATGTTTTGGATGTCAATATCTGTAATTTTTTTCCTCACCACAATTCGACCCCAAACTGACGGACGATAAGTGAGAAAGCAATAAAACATCCTATTGTAATTATTACGGATGCTCCCATCGCCCACCAAAACCCGATTTTCTCCAACAGTATCGGAAACGCCAAAAACATCGGCAACGTCGGGACAACGTACCAAAACGTATACCACGCATGATTGGCGATCTTTTCGGTACTCTGATTTTCAACATAGAGCCAAATCAGTGCTAAAAAGGTTACGATCGGCAATGCCGCAACCAATCCGCCCAGCTTATCGCTCCGTTTAGCCATCTCGGAGACTAGAACCACTACTCCGGCAGTCAGTAGATATTTTACGATTAACCACGTCATGTTATTTCACTGCGACCGCATCGTTAAAAAATAGTTCCCGGTTCTCATCAAAATTCGTCACTAAAGTCTGAAAACATCCTGCCATCTCACGGATTGTTTCAATGTTGGGTTCGATATAAACCTTATTCCCTTTTTTCTCCACCGTAATAATCTTCGCTTCTTTGAGCTCTTTGATGTGGGCGGAAATGGTCGGAAGGGAAAAGTTAAAATGCTCCGCAATCGTGCTGACACAAGTAGCTATATGATTAACCTCAACACCGGGCTGTTTTTTATCCAGTGAACAGGTATATCCCCCCGTAAAAACATTTTTAAAAATCAGAAAACGGGTCTCATTGCTCAGTGCTTTGAAAATCTTGAGCTTTTGTTCCATATCGAGCATACAATCCCTTTTTACTAAATAACTCTAAAGTATTCGTTGATTATAGCATACGAGATGAAATTAGCAAATTAGCTAAATAGAATGTTATAATTTTAGTATTTAGCTAATTAGTATATTTACATTATTTTTACAATGTGCTATTACAATGATATAAAATCTTCACAAAGGCTCATCATGAAAAAATGGTTGCTCATCCTGGCTCTATCAGGAATTTTATTTGCCGAAGAAGGGGTTAAGCAGGTTGTATTTGATTTGAAAACCGGAGACATCGGTACGTTTGAAAAAAAAGTACTCCAAGGGATCGCATTCGAAAAGAGTTACTATGAAGGAAAATTGGAAAAACTGGATGTTGCCGTTGTCATTCATGGCGATGCCTACAAATTTTTTGTCAAAGATTTAAAAATTTCACCGTATAAAAACGATGCAAATCTCGCAAAAGTACACGATGAACTCCGTAAGCGGATTGCTGCGATGGCAGATACCTATGAAGTAGAGTTTTTAATGTGCGAAGCGACAATGAGAGCACTTAAAATTGATAAAAGCAATGTGTATGACTATGTCAAACTGACACCCAACTCGACAATCGGGCTGATTGATAAGCAAAATGAGCATTTCGCGTATATCCCGATTTATTAAACCCTTGACAGATTATTATAATTGTACTATCATACAGATAACTTAGCTATTTAGCTAATATCTTAAGTACTTGAGGGTTGTTAATGAAAACGTTTAAAATTGGACTAATACTTGTAGCTTTTATGATGGGATCGCCTCTGATGGCCGGACATCCAGAAAGCGAAAAATTGATTGACACAGCGAGACAAGAATCGGGTGAGATAACTCCCAAGCAACTCAAAGAGATGCTAGATACTGAAAAAAAAGTAATCGTGATGGACGTACGTGAGGAGAATCAACGTGCAGAAGGTGAAATCTACGCACCAAGCACCATGGCAATCACACGCGGAAATTTGGAATTTGAAGTGCTTAATAAAATCAAAGACAAAAATGCCGTGATCGTCACCTATTGCCGTGGAGGAAGCCGTGGTGCATTGGCGGCACAAACACTTAGAAAACTTGGATTTACCAATGCAACAACGCTCAAAGGCGGACTTAAAGGGTGGGCTCAAGAAGGATACCCGATTGAAACCGGATTAGGGGTTACTTTGCTGACCAAAGAGCAATAAGGAGATTAATATGATTACCTTGATTTTAAACCATGAACCTTATGACGGCAGCGACATTACTTACAATGCGCTTCGCTTAGCGAAAAGTTTGCATAAAAACGGTGAAGCGGTCAATATTTTCCTGATGAACGATGCCGTCGATTTGGCGCGCGGTATTTGTGTGAAACCGGAGATATACGATTTTGATTTGCACGATACGATCAAAAAGCTGTATGAACGCGGCGTGAGTGTTCGCGCCTGCGGAACGTGCAATGCACGGTGCGGGATCTACAAAAATACCCCTTATTTCAGTGAAGAGATCTCCTCGACGATGGATCAGCTTAGCGAATGGGTGATTCAGAGCGACAAAGTATTAACATTTTAAAAGAGGATGAATTAACCACATGAGATTTTTTTTACTATTTGTATTGCTTCTCAATACCTTGGTCTTTGGCGAACCCAAATTTTTAATGCCGGAAGAGGCGTTCAAAGCTTCGGCGTACATGAAAAAGAAATGCACGGTCAGTGCTACTATCGAACTGGGCGAGAGTATTTATCTCTATAAATCCAAAATCAAAGCGACTATTGTTGAAAAAAACAGCGGTGTCATCATCGATCATATCACCTTGCCAGAGGGGGTCAATCATGAGGGTGAAACGGTGTTTACCACATCACCGATCATCGACATCAAACTTGCCAAAGATCGACCGATAGAGACGATTGTTCCCATTACGCTACAGCTGAGCTATCAGGGATGTTCTGAACAAGGGCTTTGTTATGAACCGATCGATACCCGGTTTACCTTTAATATTGAAACAGCGAAGCTTGTCTTCAAAGGCAAGGCCGTAACCCCGGTAACAGCATCTCCGTCGGCGAAAAAAAGCCCGATCACGGTCTCTGAAACCGACCGAATTACCCAAACGTTTATCGAGGGAAATGTACCGCTTATCCTCCTGACATTTTTTACCTTCGGTCTTTTACTCTCTCTGACCCCGTGCATTTTCCCGATGATTCCGATCCTCTCCTCGATCATTGTCGCGCAGGGAAAACACATGAGTGCTATGAGAGGGTTTATGCTCTCTCTCGTTTATGTTCTCTCGATGTCGGTCGCCTATACGATTGCCGGAGTTTTGGCAGGATTATTCGGCGGCAACATCCAAATCGCAATGCAAAATCCGTGGGTTATTTCGACGTTTGCACTCCTTTTTGTCGGGTTAGCCGTATCGATGTTCGGATTCTTTAAAATAGGACTTCCCTCATCTTGGCAAACCCGTTTGACGAAAACCTCTAACGAAGCAAGTTCCAAGGGGGGGTATATCGGTGTCGCCATTATGGGCTTTTTATCGGCACTGATCGTAGGACCGTGTGTCGCGCCACCGCTCGCCGGAGCATTGGTTTATATCGGACAGAGCGGAAATGCATTGCTTGGAGGTAGCGCACTTTTTGTTCTGAGTCTTGGAATGGGTGTCCCCTTACTCTTGATCGGAACGGGTGCAGGCAAATACATGCCTCGACCGGGCGGATGGATGGATCGCGTATCGCATGTCTTCGGGGTTGTGATGCTTGCCATCGCCATCTGGATGCTCAGCCGCATTCTCCCTCCGGCTGTTTCCATGCTGTTATTGTCGGCATTGCTGATTGTCGTATCGATTTATTTGGGAGCGTTGGAGCCGTTAGGCGAACACTATAAAGGGTTTAAAGCATTTTTAAAAGGGATTGGAGTCATCCTTCTCGCCTATGGTCTGATATTGCTTTACGGCGGGATTAAAGGCTCAGGAGATCCATTGGCACCGCTCACGTTTGCCAATGAAACACAACCGACTTCCGTATCGGGTCAAAATGCCGATATGGAATTCAAGATCATCCACTCATCGGAAGAACTGGATACCCTTTTGGCGCAGAGCAAAGGGAAAAAAGTGATGCTTGATTTCTATGCGGACTGGTGTACCTCGTGCAAAGAACTCGATCATACCACCTTCAAAGACCCGCGTGTGATAGAATCACTCAAAGAGTATGTTTTAATCCGAGCCGACGTAACCGCCAACAGTGACGCCGAGCAAGCGCTGGCAAAACGGTTCAATCTTTTCGGTCCTCCGGCCATGATCTTTTTCGATGAGAGCGGAAAATCCATCCAAGGTGCCGATCTAATCGGATTTAAAGATGCTGAAACCTTTATTGCCCATATCAAAACATTGGAGAAACCATGAAAAAAATCTTCTTAGCGCTCTTACTGATCAGCAGTTCACTCTTCGCCGAACTCGATTGGGCACCTTCCTATGAGCAAGGATTGGCAAAAGCCAAAAAAGAGCATAAAATCGTGATGCTGATGTTCTCTTCCAAAACGTGTAAAATGTGTAACTATATGAAAAAAACCGTGTATGAAAACGATGACGTCTCTGAATACGTGAAAACTTTTTTCATCCCCGTCGAAGTCGATATCGTAGAACACCCTGACAAATACGGTTATGCGGTTTTCGGTACTCCTACCTATTATTTCTTAACCTCCGATGGCAAACCGATCGGACGGATGATGGTAGGCGGTGCATCACCCGAAGGGTTCTTGCAAAAACTCAAAGACGTAAAGCAGGGTCAATAACGGATGATTAAACGCTCACTTCTATTATCGCTGCTCCTCAGCGTTTCAGGCTCGGCACAAAGCCTTGAAGATATTTTTGCCGAAGGGAAAGTGAGCGGTAATCTCCGCGCTTTTTGGTATGACGGAGAGCGTGAACTGCGAATCGACCGAACCGCCCTCACGGTTGGGGGAATTTTAAGCTATAAAACGGCCCCCTACGAAGGAGTGAGCGGAGGAGTTTCCCTCTTTTCGAGCAACGGAATCACTTCACTTACCCACATGCCCGAATCGGGACAGACCCATAACCTCAATCTTGACGGCAGTTCCATCAATACGTTGGGTGAAGCTTATCTCCAATACACGGGTTATGATACCTCCATCAAATACGGTCGCCAACGTCTCGATCTGCCGCTCTCAAACGATTACTACAACCGAATGCTCCCCAACAGTTTCGAAGCGCTCAGTTTTGAGAACCGATCACTCAACCATACAACCCTCAAAGGTGCTTACATCACCGGATGGAAGTACAAAGGTTCTGATACCTTTGTCTCGCCGACCTACTCGCTGGGGGTAGATCGTGACATCGCCGTCCTCGGGGGAATCTATACTCCCACCGCTTCTCTTAAAATCGAACTCTACGACACCTTTGTGCGTGATGTGATGAACGCTCCGTATCTACAGATCATCAACAATGAAATTTGGAAATCTTCCGAGGGGACAACCCTTTCGGGAGCATTGCAATATTTGAATGAACGAAGTACCGGCGACAAAGCGGTGGGTGATGTCGATACCTATCTGCTCGGATTACGTGGAATACTGACACAAGGGTCTTGGAGCCTAAGTACCCTCTACACCCGTATTGGCGATCAGAGTTTACTCGGAACGGGAGGACGGTATGAGAAGATGGGGTGGGGAGCGTTTATCACCTACACCGATCTGCAAATCGATGGAGAGAGTGAAAACGCAGGTGCGGAAGCCTACGGAGGAGTCCTCACTTATCGCCCTGATTCCAGTTTTGAGATTTCGGCCAAATATATGAAAATCGATCAAGATGATGCCATCCAATCCAATAGCGCATCGCTCACCCAAAATCCCCGCCCCGATTCGGACGAATACAACATCGATGCGACCTATCAGCCGAATAAAGAGTTTCGCCTGCGAACTCGCTTAGCCTATATCAACTATGACAGAGAGAGTACGTCGCTGTATAAAAACAAATCGTACGATGAGACCAATGTGAGGATCATCGCCGATTATCTGTTTTAAATATTGTGCTTATAAGGGTATTATTTTATAAATACCAGTGTCGTAATACAAGTGTTTTTCGTATACTTTCGACCACCCTGCTTTTAGTAGCTAAATATCTGCAATAATCTATACGAAAAACACTGTCGGAATGATATAATGGTCGGATACTAAAATTTGAGGTTTTCCGACATGCTAATAGGATATATGCGAGTATCAACTGACGGTGATCGACAAAGTACTGATCTTCAACGTGATGCATTGATCGGTGCCGGTATCGATGAACGAAATATTTTCGAAGATAAAGCTTCCGGGTCTAAAGATGATTGTGTCGGTTTAGCTCAAGCGCTGGAATATGTCAAAGAGGGTGATACACTCGTTGTTTGGAAACTGGATCGATTAGGAAGATCCCTACCCCATTTGATCGAAATTGTTTCACAACTCAAAGCCAAAGGTATCGGATTCAAATCTCTGACTGAGGGAATGGATACTTCCAGCCCATCCGGTGAACTACTCTTTCATGTCTTTGGAGCATTAGCTCAGTTTGAACGCTCGCTCATTCAAGAACGGGTTAATGCCGGATTAGCAGCGGCGCGAAAAAGAGGACGTATCGGTGGACGACCGCGAGCTATCCCTCAAGAAAAAATGGACGCTATTTTAGATGCATTGAATAATGGGATGTCAAAGGCGGGAATATGTCGAACGTTTGAAGTGAAGCGGTCGACGTTGATTGATGCATTGAATAGAAGCAAGCCTTAAGGATATCTCTAAATTTTATGAAGATGTGCTACAATTTTCAAAAGTAAAAAGGGGGCATTGATGTCACGATTACCGCTTCAGCAGTTCGAACTCTATCATCAACTTATGATGCCTCTTTTACAGATCGAGGCGGATTTAGAACCTGCTGATAACAATATTATTAAAAGTCATGCCCGTACTGCTCTCGTTTTTACTCAAGGGATGAGAGAGATACTCGATGATTTAACATTCGATTATGATGTATTCGAAAAACTGCTCTTTGATCTCGATGATAATTATGAAATTGTTAAAACCGAGTACGCTACCGTTAATGATCTAGAACTAAAATCTATCGTTGATCAGCTGATGACTCAAATGGTAAAACTCCAAATGGAGATCAGCGATAAATTGGTTGATTTCAAACATGCCAATCGAGCTTGAAAAGCAATACCTAAAAGATCGAGAACGAGCAATCAGATCGATTGGTGAAGCCATTATCGAAAAAACTGAAAAACTTTTCGAAACCGATTCTTCTCATCCATCACTTCACAACAAACCAATTATTTGCTCAAAAGACAAGTTCAAACACTCAGTGCGTGTTGGTGGAACCGGCTACCGGATCATCTATACCATACGAGAAAACTACATTTATTTCCAGCGCCTTATAAATCATGACATCTATGATCGATTGACGAAAGATTGCTAATCATAAAAACGTATTCTTACTAGCTTTAGTAGCATTATATTTTATTGTAACTGTTCATAATTCATTTGTATAGTCTTATATACTACTTCACTCAAATCACCTTGTATGCTTATAAACGGCATCCATCTTTGGATAAGAGTGATTATTTCTTGTATATTGTTATAATACATTTTTATATCAATACTTCCATCAGCTTCTTCCGCAATAAAGTCAAAATTATCTTTATTGAACAAACCTTCTTTTTTAAAAAAATTAGAGGCAATAGACTTTAATCTTAAATGAACATACTTATCTTTGTTCAGTATTCCATATGAATTCATTTTTGAATCTATGTAAAATATTTCGTTTTTGATATATTCAAATGGCTCTATAGAATGTCAAGCGACATTTAAAAATGACCATCTGCGCCAGATAAAAATGACCAGTTTGGTGTGAGCATTTCACTAAAAATTGGTAGTTTTTTCGGTGGTTATTTTTAAACGTCCTCCTTTGGTTTTGGTTTGATTTTCGGAGGGGTTGGTAATGAGATAAATCCCTCTTTCTTTTTATCTTTGAGGCGGAATGAATCGCCTTGAATATTGACGACGACACTGTGATGCAGTAGCCGATCAAGGATAGCAGTTGTGATGATGGCATCATCGTTAAAGATCTGTGTCCATTTGCTAAATGGCAGGTTGGACGTGAGAATCGTTGAACCCCGTTCGTAACGTCTGGAGATTACTTGGAAGAAGTGATTGGCATCTTCACGGTTCATAGGGAAGTAGCCGATTTCATCGATGATAAGAAGCCGTGGCATCATGACGATACGTTTGAGGTATTCGTTGTAGCGTTTGGCTTTTTTAGCCTCCTGCATCTGAATCAGAAGATCGGACGCAGCAATGAACTTGGTCTTGATACGGCTTTGAGATGCAATGACTCCTAGTGCAATAGAGAGATGCGTTTTACCGACACCACTGGAACCTAAGAGAATGATATTTTTTGCCTCTTGGACAAACGATAATCCTGAGAGTTCCATGATCTGCTGCTTGTTTACCCCTAATGAGAAATCGAAATCGTATTCTCCCAATGTCTTGATAGCAGGGAACCCCGCAAACTTCATCAGCGTCTTCGCACTGCGTTCGTCTCTCCCCTGTGCTTCAATGGCAAGGAGCTGTTCGGCGAACTCTGAAAAGCTCATTTCACTCTTTGAAGCTTGATCTATCAGGAGGGAGCAATGTTCTGCAATAAAGGGAAGTTGTAGACGATTGCACAGTTCGGTGATCCGCTCATTAGGATAACTCATGCGATACTCCTAACAACACTGAGGAGCGCTGTAGGGATCAAGAGATCATAGTAATCCAATGATATTGGCGGTTCTTTGCTCTTTTTCTTTTTAGGGGTCAGTGTATTGGTCGGTATCGGACGCTGGGGCTTGGTGTTGGCGAGTTGTAATTCTTCGTGTAGTCTCAAGCTTGCGACGGTGTAATCGATAAACGGTAAGCTCATCAATTTATCTTGTTCAACTTCCTTTAACAGATCAATCGGTTTGGCGAAGGTGCTTTGGTGGATACGAGTATTGGCTACACTGTTCAGCCATTTAGCCACTTCTGCGTTGGCAATCTCTTTGGTTAGGGTGAGGGAACGGAGCAATAGTTTCGCTTTGAGAGGCTGATGGAAGCTGTGGCGTAGATAGCGGTTGAATCGTTCTACTTTCCCTTTGGTTTTTGCCCGATACGGTCTACACATTCGGATCTCGAACCCGTAGTGTTTGGCGAAGTCTTGGAACAATGGATGGAACCGATGTTTCCCCTTGCCGTAATAGTTGCGCTGAAGGATAACACTCTTCATGTTGTCATACAGACCCTCTCGAACCACACCGCCGAAATACTCAAAGGCATTTTTATGGCACTCAATCAGCGTCTCGACTTTCTCGTCACTGACGTATTCGACATACGACATTCGTGAATATCCCAGTGTTGCCACAAACGCCGATATTCCCTCTTTGGGAAACTCGACCCAATCAACTTGCATCTGTATGCCCGCTTCGGTTTCAAACCGAATCAGCGGTTCTGCTTTCTTCTCCGTATCCGCACGCAGTTCCCATGCAGCGATGGAGCGTTGCAATGTCCGAAGACTTCCCGTATACCCTTGGCGTTTGATCTCTTCATATACCGATGATGCGGGGATAATATCCCCTGAGCGTTTACCCGCTTCGATCATCTCATACGCCAGTCCGATAAACGGATCAGCTTGACTCCCTTTGGGGGGACGAACCTGTACTGGTCGTACACCATCGGGTAATCGCAAATACTTCTTTACCGTATTGCGGCAAGCCCCTACTTGTCGAGCAATCTGAGAGATGCTCAGCCCTTGCTTCTTTAACTTCTTTATCATCCTATATTCTCCGGGTATAAGCACAAACCGCAAGCCTCCTCTATCCATTCAAAAAAAGAGAACCTTACTACGATTACTCTCTCGAATCAAATAGGAAATTGCTTACGATTTCAAATAAAAAATGCTTATCCCAATCTAACCACTTTTATATTCGTCTAAGTGGTCATTTTACCGTGTCGTTTGACAGAGTAGATATTCGATCTTCACTTTTTTCTATACACCAGCACCATCCAATGGCAGAACTAACACAAGAATAGATGGGTGGTCATGGTCGATACTCTTCACATTACTCTCGACGGGCTACAGATATACGAAGTCATAAGCTCTTTGAAGGGTATTCCACTCTCGCACACTATGCCGTAGTGCATTACTTGTAAAATAATGAATAAAGTACACCTTTTGGCAAATATCTCAATAACTTTCCATTTTAATATTATTCAAAATTCTTTTTTTTACTAAAACGCAAAAAACATCCATTGCGACAATGAACTTTTTGCTCTCTCAATCCATGGAGTTTGTTTTACATCAGTATTATGTTTCATCGCTAATCCTTTACGTTTTGATGCTGGCAGTGTAAAGGAGCTGTTGGACAGCATCGTGTCCGTTTTTTTAATCTAGTGAATTTGAAGTGTTATTTTTCCATTTCTCTATAAAATCTGCCCTATTCAGTATCTTCGCCCCTAAATCGCTCTTATACTCCATATGCGGATGTCCCAGATTCCAAAACCGTACCCCCTGCCCTTCTAAGTGCTGTGCTAATAGCACCAGTTGCAAAGTCCCCCAGCTGTTGTATCTTTTAGACGGATTATGAAATCCGCTTAGGCTCGTATAGACGTTATGTGTGACGTAACCAATCTCTCCGGATATGAGTGTGCCATTATCTTCATCATAGAGTTCAGTGCTAAACAGCTCAAAGTTTTCATAGCTGTTTTGAGAAAGGTGTTTCATGAGCTCAGCGTATTTACCTACCATCCAACAATCTTCATAAGCGTTTTGTATAGAGGAAAGGACTTCGTTAAAGCCGGTATTAACTGCTAGGCGGTAGCGATTAGAACATAGCAGCTTAGCAACTCTTTTTCCTATTCGAAGATTCTCATAATCTAGTACCGCATAATATGTCTGCATCTCAGGGAGCAATAAGAGACGACCTTCATGATTATGTGTAACGCTGATAAATCCCGCTTGGGCCAATGCAATATATATTTGGGGAGAAAAATCATCACTCCAATAGTAGTTAATACTCATATTAGGATAAATATACCGATTCAAAACCTCTGAATCGATGACATTCTCCAGTGTGATATAAGGGATCTTTTTCTGAGCGGTACTCATCCTCTCCCCTGCTCTGTATATGTAACGATACCGCTCACAAATAAGATCTTCATATCTGTTATTGAATCAGATGCTCGATCTGACGGCTGAGGAAACTATCAGCAATCCCTTTGGCTTTAAGGGCGAGGGCTTTGGGAGAGGTGATGATGAGATCAGGCATCCACTTCTTGACCTCTTGCATAATCTCACGTTCTGATGTGGCGAGTACTTCAATCTCCATACTTCCATCTTCATAGGTCTTTAGAATTCTCTGGGTACTTGCCAAGGGTCTGCGGTGAAAGTATTTGGCAATCTCCGGGGAAGCTTTGAGGGTAACTTCGAAAGGTTCTTTGTCGGGTTCAAACCATGCATTGATGGCACGTTCCAGTATCCGGTACGTTGAATCATTGGGGATGAAAGATTCTGGAGTGATTTCGAGATGATCGATCCCTTTGAAGTAATAGGTCTTGAGTTTACTCTCCATAAACTCTTCACCATAGAGATACCAGTACCCTTCAAAGGAGACAATCTTATAAGGGTGGACATGACGAAGTTTATTGTTGTAATGAAACCGTACCATCTTGTTTTCCAAAATAGCTTGTTCGATGATATGGAAGTGTCCGAGTTTATCGGAGATGTCTTCGATGATGGTTTTAGAGTAGATGGGGTTCTTGGTGTTGTTTTGGAGTTTGGAGAAAAGAGATTTGGCTTTGACACCAAACTCACTCCCGATCCCTTCTGCTATATTGCCCAGCATCTCCAAAACCAGTGCCTCTTCTGGGGTTCGCTCTTTGGTGAGTGAATGCCCTAACTGCATTTTCCATTTACTCCCCTGCTTCTCTATCGGGAAGCGTATAAGACGCTGATTGAAATCACGCTGGATAGTTTTAGTAGAGACATTGAACTCTGTGGCCAAATCCTGAACCGATAACACCTCTCCTTCGTAAAGACGTTGCAGGATAATCGTCAAACGGGTGAGGATTTTATCGTAGTCATGAATTTGTCCCATATCATTCCTTTAAACAGACACTATGTTGTCCAATGAGTAGTGCATCATACCAAAATCTAAATTAACACCGTAAAGGATAATTCTATGGAATCGTTAATCATCACTTCATTGGCACTGGTATGGGTAAGTCTAAAAGTCAAAGAGATGCACACGCAAATGGGTGTTTATAGCGCTCTTAAAACCCTCACCTTCAAATTCATAGCGTAAGGGAGAAATGATAAGGTTGTATCGAATAGCGGTTATGGCTCTTTTGTACTTCGAGTTGCGTGTTGAAAATGACCGAGAGATTGGCACCGCTCAATACCGCACTTGTCTCTCCCGATGCATGGATACCCCCAGCATGGAGCAATATAGCATGTTCAATCTCCTCAAACACCTCTTCGATATGATGGGTGACGAGAATCACCGTTGTACCGCTGCGGGCAAGGGAGCGCATCATCTCAATAAAATCAAGCTGTGCTTTGATATCAAGCCCTACGGTCGGCTCATCGAGCAAGATTGCCTTGATCGGATGGACAAGGGCACGTGCGACGATGCATTTACGCAACTCCCCCGTTGACATCTGATCTACCCGTTTATGCTGTAAGTGCAAAATACCCAATCGATCCATCGCATGCAAAGCACTTTGAGTTTGTTCGGGAGTATGATCTAAATGATCAAACAATCCGATGGTTCCGTAAAACCCACTCAACACTGTCTCAAATCCGCTCAAATACCCCGCATCAAAACTAAATCGGCTATGCAGATCGTTTGTCACGACGCCGATTTGTTGACGCAATTGGGATACGACCCAGCGCTCATGCCCTAGAATCTCTCGTTTAAACGGTTCGTTTTTATACGATGGGTAGAGTTCACAGTTGATCAGCTTGATAAGGGTTGATTTTCCTGATCCGTTAGCTCCTAAGATAACGGTATGTTGCCCTTCTTGGATATGCAAGGAGATGTTTTTCAAGACATACTCATCTTCATACCGAAGATCGACGTTCTGAAAATCAATGATCATACTCATCCCCTATCCTTTTTTTGCTATTGTACATGATTTTTTATCATCTCCTTAATAGTTTCCGATGCTCTATTCATAACAGTGTCAGTGTTGGTGCTGTTTAACATAGAGATGTCAGGTATACCCCTAATTTTTACTGTTTTATCCTCAACATATACCCTCCATTCTTTTGAAACTCGAATCCGACTTTGACAATCTCGCCGCCGAATTTTTCTGCGATTTGATAAGCAAACGGGCTGAAATTATCGGGTTCATCCACACGGGAGTTTTTATAATCGACCAGTGGGAAAATGCGCACCTCTTTTCCTATACGCAACATCTCAGTGATTGAGGCTTCATGAAACGCCAAGTCCAATCTATCATCATAGACGAATAACAGATGCGAACTCAGCACCAAATCAAAGCTATCATCGGCATACGGCAATTTCGGAAGTTCAGCGAACCAATAATCTTTGGTATTATAATCGGCACAAAAGGCTTCTAATGCCCCTACTCGGTGCTCTTTATGCCTCTCTATCGAGTGATAAAAGTCAAAATTATTATCCGCCATCCAGCTCGTATCGGCGTAGATTTTTTCGATACTTTTCTCACCTTGCACACGCAACGCATCACGATCATAACAGTACAGAATATCGCATCCTGACGCCGCAATCCCTCTGTTCTTTGCTTCGGCTATAAATGAACTCGCTCCGCTTGGGCAGTCCAAAACTCTCATGTTTTTCATCGTCTCGGCATTCAAATCGAAAAATGCCACATACTCCTCAAAAGTACGTCCCGTAATGAGGAAATCGTCTAATTGTAACGACATAGGTATCCTTATGCTGTGTGGTAATAAATGTTAGGGGTTAGGTTAAAAAGAAAGTATTATGGCAGACGCCAAAAGAGAGCAACTCGGACAAGAGGGGTATTGTCGATAGTGCGATAATGTGTCATCTGCTCTCCTTTGTAAAGTTGTAAAAGTGTAGCGAAAAATCGGTTACAAAAGTTTTATCTCAAACAAACACGCATCCGCGAGTGCATAATGGTCGGGTAATCCTTCGATAGAATCCAGTTTGTGATACCCTAGATATTCGAACCCACATTTTTGATAATGCTCTATCAGTCCTCTATTTTCGCCGATGGTATCCATTCGAATATAGCTTCTGTCATTTTCACGCGCGTATTGTTCCGCCCACTCGACGATTCGGGCTACGAAATTATTGCCTCTAAAATCAGGATTGGTTGCGATACGGTGGATATAGAGTGCGGGATCGCGGTCACGTTCTCCCCATATCTGCGGATCGTTAAACGTTGTCGCCCAGATACACGCTATACGTCCATCAATCACCATCTTCCATTGACGATTCTCGCGTATTTCTGTCTCGATCAGTTCCCGTTTGAACTCTGGCCAATGGACGAAGAATTTGGACTTTTGGAAATCGGTGGCAATTTTATAGAGTCTGAAAATCTCGTCGATGTCGGTTAAATTACTGTTTTGGATACTCATTACAAATAATCTTCACGCGGTGGATTAAAGCAATCCAATACTTCCTCGCCCTCAATAATTTCAATAGAATGTTCAACATTCGCAGGTATGATGTACGAATCTCCAACTTCAATTTCCGTATCATAATCCATAAAACGAATTCGATATTTTCCGCTGATGACATAACCACACTGCTCATTCGGATGACTGTGCATCGGTACTATGTCACTGACTTTATAAAGCATCTTGGTTAGCATGGTATTATCACTATGAGATAGTACTAAAAAATCGACACCGTAAAAACTTTTTTTTATTCCATTAGTTGAATGGACTATCATATCTATGCTCCTATTTTTTTATATCTATAACTTGCACAAACCACGTAAATCTTCCGATACACACCACAACTTCACTCTCATCTCTTAGCTCGACATCTACACCGATCATTGCACGCCCTTTTTTTTCCAATCCCGTTTTAAATGTCTCTATCTCTTCATCACTCACGGTAGCTATCGCATAGATGGTATCGGTGGTCGGTTTTTTGAATTTGATTTGTGAATCGCGTAATACTGGGATAACTTTACCAACCAAATCGGGGAAAAGTTTCTGCTAGAGTGAATTGTGCGCTTGCGTGTAGGGTAGCGATATGGTTTAGGTTATCTGAACGAAAGATAAGTTTTAAACCTTTTTCGTCTTGTTCTATCCCCACTTTTTCGACAAAGGGGATTTTTAATATTTCCATGAAATTCACTCCTAGCAATAATCTTATCTATGTTTTTTATAAGAGTATCGTACCGCTCTTTCGGTAAATTTTGCCCCTCTATGTTCATATGCTGAAGAAGCGAGATACGGAAATTGTTTTAAGAAAAATGGTGTAAAATGTTTAAAAATATTTTGATATTTAAGATTTTGCTTGGACATTGCTAATATTAGGACATTTTAAATGTCTGATTATCAGAAAAATTTCTGGTAAAATGGTATATTTTGAGTATGAATAAATAGTTAGCCACTAGGAGAAACAATGGAGCACTTTTCAATTGGTATAGTTTCTTTTGCATTCACGGTCATCTTTCCAATTTTCTATTTTGTAGGGTTTCAAGTTCGCCGCTTGGGCGCATGGTCGAAACGCGAAGACGGTCCTAAAGACCGCATTGGTTTTTTTCTGTTGGTAGCAGCAATCATCGGTTTTGCCGTAGGTTGCTTCGCTCAACCACTCTGGGATAAAGCTAGCGAATGCAAAGCAGCAGGTCAGCCAGGTTTGTCATGCGTTCTTTTTTCAAAGTAGGCATGGCTAACCCTGCGCAAAAGCGCGCAAGCCCGTAGCTTCACGTTAGCAGTCTTATGGATACTCAGCACACTCCTATTCTCAAAGCATATATAGAAATTTAGGTGTCAAGTGATACCTATAATCTCTCTATGCCTCGTTGGGAATACAACAGCTTCCTATTCCCTCAAAAACACCAATTCATCCACACTCATCGTCGGACTGAACTCGCTAATCTCATACTCTGCCACATGATGACGATAAAACGGATCGAGGGTGATAATGGTCTCGATCTCTTCACGTGAGACACTACGTGCTAAAATCACCCCTCCCGTGCGGGGAACTTTGCGCCCCGATGCGACGAAATTGCCTAGCGCGTACTGCTCTTTAAGATAGGCGACGTGCTCGTCTAATAGTGCATCAACCTCTTCGAGCGGTTTGATATAGGTAAGTGAGACAATAAACATTTTTACTCCATTTGATTTTTATTTTAACCATGTTGCATAGCACTATTCAACCGTCGAAACCCTTCATCCATTTCACTTTTACTAATCGTAAGCGGAGGGACGAAGCGTAATGTATTTCTACCCGATTTGATAACTAAAACACCTATCTCAAACGCCGAATCGATAATTTTCGAGAGAACTTCACTGTCGATGACACGTAGCCCCTGCATCATCCCGATTCCAACTCGCTCAGTAAAAATATCAGGATAGTGTAAAGCAAAAGACTTTAATGAGGTTTCAAAGTAGTTTTGATGTTCCATCATTTCGCCGCTTTTGTTATAGGCTTCCAAGATATCGAGGACTTCGTTCGCTGCAACGGTGGAGAGATAGTTTCCACCAAATGTCGAACCGTGATCACCGTAGGAGAAGATCTCTTTCAATCGTGTCATAACGACACCGATAGGAACACCGCCCCCTAACCCTTTTGCTAGTGTTATCACATCAGGGGTAATCCCGTAATAATGCGATGCCAAAAAACTACCGCAACGGTATATTCCCGTCTGCACTTCATCGACGATCAGCAGTATATCTTTCGATTTTAGCAATGCTGAGAGATTTTGAACTTTTTGTTTATCGAGCGGTTGCACGCCCCCTTCTCCCTGTACGAGTTCGATCATGACGGCTACCGTAGTCTCATCGATAAGAGATTCGATCTCCTCAACGTTTGCTGCATACACAAATCCATCGGGATAAGGACCGAAATAATCGTGTTTTGATGCTTGCCCCGTCGCTTTGAGCGCCGTAATCGTCCGTCCGTGAAACGAGTTTTCCAACGTGATGATCTTATACCGTTTGATCGATCCGTCCCGTTCGCCGTATTTACGTGCGATTTTGATCGCCCCTTCATTGGCTTCTGTACCGCTATTGCCGAAAAAGCATCTCATATCGTATCCACTAAGCTCGACGATTCGTCTTGCACATTCTTCCTGAGGTTCGATGCGATAGAGGTTTGAGACATGGAGAATCTTAGCCGCTTGATCACTGATAGCACGAGCTAAGCGGCAGTTTCCATGTCCGACACTGCAAACGGCGACTCCTGCGGCAAAATCGATATACTCTTTCCCCTCACTATCACATAATGTGGCGTTATCTCCTCTCTCAAAGCACACCTCTTGACGCTTATAGGTAGACAATAGATATTTCTGTTTCATATTTATTCCCATGTTTGATAAGATAGATGTTCATAACTATCATACAGATAGCGATTTTCCAATGATGTTCTAAACGCATTTCCTAAACTATCGGCTTGCAATGCTTTTTCAAGCAAAAAAGGATTACTCGTGGGATCGATCATTAGCTGGTTCATCACACTGATCGTAAGATCAGGAAAACGACGTTTTTTCAACACAACCATATCATCTTGCTTGAGAGTCCCCTCTTTTAGTACCCGCCCATACCATCCGCTCAATCCACTTTTATAGATGATTTTTGCCATAGCATTCACACCCGTATTAGTCGAAAGTTTTCGGCACGGCTGTCTGGGTTGAGAAACTTCGATAATCGCATCACCGATCCCTAGTACATCACCGATGCACACGTTCTCTTCGTTCATATGCGATACAAGCAAATTTTCTCCATAATAGGCTAAACCGTCAAACTCAAAGTTGTAGTTATAAAGGGAATTGATTCTATTGTAAGAGATGGATGAAAAAAAGAGTACCGCTTTATTCTCACCGCCATGATGTTCGGTATCGCCCTGCTCATCACCGATAAATCCAGTTTTACTCAAATAAGCCTCTAAAACCGGATATTTTTTGATAGCGGATAAAAACTCTATTTCCGATGTACCTACGTGTTCGGTCACGACTTTTCCGATTTTGATACATTTAATCTTTCCGAAATATGTATCCATATTTATACCTTTCAAGATCAATTTTCGGTGAATTTTAGTTAAATAGCTCATCAAAAACAATCCAAATCTTGCTCTAATACCGTAGCAAATGAGCAATT
>NC_014756.1 GCF_000183725.1 Sulfuricurvum kujiense DSM 16994
TGTATTATATCTAAAATTGCTATATTGAAATATGTTCAGTGTTTCCCGGGGAAACAGTTGTATAGGGATAAATTGATTATATAATATTTGAAAATACAAATTAATAAGTAAAGAAAAATCATGTTAAAAATTTAGTGGTTACTGAAAATATTAAAAAATATTGCTATAATCATTTTGAGAAATCTAAATGTTGTATTTTTTAGAAAACTTTATGAGTTTCCCCGGGAAACACTTTAAAAAGGAAATAGATTTATGAGGTCAAACATAATTACATTGGCTCATCAAAAAGGTGGTACAGGAAAATCAACATTGGCATGGAATGTTGCTATAGAACTCGGCCTAAACTATAAAAAGTATGGATTTAAAGACTTTGTATTTGTAGATTTAGACAATCAAGAATCCGTAACCATGACAAATAGACTCAGAATGCAATATGGACAACAACCGCTTTATATAACACGTTTTACTGATCGAGAGGGTGAACAATTTCGTAATTTTATAAATGAAATAGACGATGAGACTTTAGTAGTCATAGATTCTGGTGGGTACGATGCAGACTTAAACCGTCTTGCTATCATTGCAAGTGATTATGTTATTACCCCAGTGTCATCCGATTATATGGAAATATTTGGACTTCAAAAATTTAAAAATATTTTAGCGGAACTCTCAGCATTAAAAGGGGAGGGCGAAACTGTAAAAGTGAATGTACTATTAAATAAAATTGATCCAAAAGCTAAATCATTTGACGACATAGAAGAATTTATTAGAGAGACAAAATATTTTAATTTGATGGAAACTGTAATAAGGTTTCGATCGGATTTCAAGCATTCAATTGGATATGGTTTTAGTGTTGCAGAATTGGATAAAAATAGTAAAGCCACCGCAGAGGTGAAAATGCTTATTAAAGAAATTGAAACGAAAGCAGGGCTAATAAATGGCAAAGCGTAATAGAATAACAGCAGAATTATCTCAAACCATAGCGGAATCTGCACCACTAGTGAAAATGGTGCCTAAGCAAATTACTATTGATGGATCAGAAACACACGCTGATATAGAAATTTCTAAATTGATTCATAACCCATTTCAACCTCGCATTGAAATGGATTCAAATGAACTCTCTGAATTGGTTCAGTCTATTGAAAAAAATGGACTTTTGCAACCAATTTTGGTTACATCCAATCATAATGGCAAATATACGATTTTGGCAGGACATAGACGCGCAGAAGCATTTAAAATATTGGGAAAAGAAAAAATACCTTGTATGCTAAAAAATGATGTTTCAAGACAAGATATGGCAGTTTTTGCAATAGCAGAAAATGCTGTTCGCGTAGATTTGAATCCTATTGAATTTGCAATTTCTATGCAACATCTACTTGATGAAGGTGTTGTGGAAAGTCAAAACAAGTTAGCAGAACATATAGGATTGTCAAAGGGGCATGTTTCAAAAATAATGGGCATTTTGAAATTACCATCAAATATTATAAAAATGGTCAAAGAAGATAATTACAATATCGTTTATATTCTGTCTATTTTAAATAAAGTGGCTCCAGATAAAATTAAATCAGCCTATGAAGAAATAAAGTCTTTAGGTAGAGATGATGCTGAAAGTGTTTTAAAAACAAAATATTTGAGTAAAGGTAAGGATACAGCTACTTTACCAATTTTTAAAGCTAAACAGACAAAAGATAAAATAAAAATTGATATTAATATCGCTGGTATGAATGAAGCCAAGCTAGTGAAGTTGAATGATGCTATTAAAAAAATGATTGCAGATTTTGAATAATAAAGAGGGGGGTTTTACAACTCCCCTCCACCTCTCACAATATCCATCCCATACTTATCTCGTATCTTTGTCAGTGCATCAGTAAGCTTTCTCATCTTAGTATCATCCTCATATTCGAGCATATCGAGTGTTTTGGGATCATGATGGATAAACTTACTGGCACTCATTCCAATATACTTAACCGCAATATGGGGATAGAGATCAAGTTCTTTAAACTTATCATAGGCAAACTCTTGAATAAACTTCTCGTTAAAGAGACGATAGATAGTGTATTGCTTCTTGGAGCTTCCCCAATTTTCATACCCGAGTGAGAAATGAAACGTCGTCGGATTGACTCCCAGTTTCATGATGGTATGACTCCAGTGTCTCACCATAATGTGTATCCGTCGGAAGAGTTCATTACGTTCTTTAATGGGATGATCCATACTTCTTGATATCCCAATTCCTTTACGGCTCCGTGATGCTTGTACACTCTCATGATCCTCACCTGTGAGTCTGGCATAGAGATCTCTTCCCTGTCGTCCCCATGAATCAAAGAGATGAGGAGAGCCCCATGCTTGTCCAATCGTTCTGATCCCATACTTCTGCATCTTTTTGGAAAACGCTCTTCCTACTCCGGGGAATTCATCGATGGCAATATCGTTCACGAATGCTTTAATATCCTCTTTGTGCACCACTTTGGTTCCATAAGGCTTTGCGGTACCGGTAGCAAGCTTGGCTATCCATTTGGCAGGACTCGCACCTATAGAGACGGGGAGTTTGAACTTCATGGTGATATCACTTTGGAGCTGTTTGATGAATGCATCCGTCTCATCATCTTCAATCCATCCTCGAAGATCTCCAAATATCTCATCAATGCTGTATTGCTCCATAACAGGCACAAGAGTATGCAGATATTCCATCAGCTCATGACTCATCGTGTGATAGAGCAGATGATTGGGAGGGAGGAGGGTGATATCGGGACACTTCTGTAATGCTTCATAAATAGTCATCCCTGTCTTCACCCCAAATTGGCGTGCCTCATAACTGGCAGTGGTAACGATCCCCCGTATCTTCTCCCCATCTTTGAAATACTTAGAGTGATCATGTTCGCTATGAAAGAGTGAGGGGACAAACGCACCGGAATTAAGAGCAACGAGCTTTTTGGCATGAGAGGGTTTACGATCAAAGATAAACGGATCACCCCGTCCTCCCACGGCAATTTTTTTACCGATCAAGGAGGGGTTCATCACCCTCTCGCATGAACAAAAGAAAGTATCGAGATCTAAATGGATTATCATAGTGCGAAGGATATTTCAATTTGCCACAATATGGACGATTTATTGCAAAACGTCATAGACTGGTACTTATGAAAAAATATCTTGAAACCAACGAATTGGCAGCACTCTTTTTTCTCCACTACTTCAAGTACACCCGCTATGCCTTTAAAAAGCAAAAGAGCGAAGAAGACATTGCCTCCATCCATGCCCACAGAGAACTGATGCGTCTCTTTGGCAGGTTGCATAACGCCAAGGCGAGGGTAGGGGGGCAAAGTGTGGTCGATATGATTGCAGAGCTGATCTCATCCTCCAACAACCCCTTTGTTCAAAGGGTATCGAGTGTGATGGAAGAGAGTATTGCCTTTATTTACGATCATGTACTCCTTGATGAGAGGGAACCCCCTTTGCTTGAGCGATATGCATGATAAAACGTCTATTTAAAAAACTGTTCGGTAGTCGCAGCAAACACTATAAAGAGTACCACATCACCAACCTCGCATTTGGATGCATAGAGTAGGGGAGGGGGCAATGGCTACAATTGATGAATTTCGAGAGGAAGTGATTGAAACACTGTGCGAACTGGCTGGATGCAGTGAAGACGATGCCCAAGCCATAGCAGAGGAAAAACTCTCCGATATCGAATACGGCCATAAATACCGTCTTAGCCCAGCCATTATCGCGGGGTCTATTTTGGGAATAAACGATTGCTGTGTCCCAAACCGACCCCAAAAGAACTGAGCTTTGCAAAATCGCTATAGTAGTGACCTATAGAGCACAAACAACCCTTGAAGCTTCCAATATATCCTCTCGTGAGCATTTTTTAGCCTCCTTAGAGCGATGAACGAATAATAAACAACTCTGTGTTGCAATAAAACGGTTCTGAGCCTTAGAGGTGTGTTATCATTGCGCTAATGAAACATCCATAAGAGAGGAAGACCATGCAGCAACCTTTTATGGCGTACGAAAACGATACGGACGGATTCACCACCGGCAATCTCCTTATTCAAAACGGTACCGACACCATCAGAGTTGAAGGTACCCTCGAAATTACCAAAGACCGCCAAGGGCTCGAAGCGGCACTCAAACTCAAACGGGCTGTCGATGCTGCCATCGATGCGCTCAAACGTGACCGCAATCTCCCAGATAGCATTCGAGACTAAGGTGAGAACAGCTTATGGAAGAGATAGAACTTCATCCCCGGATTAAAACCGAAGCGGCCAAAGGGCGTACCTATGGCGAATGTGTCATGGATGAGATGATGAGTATTCGTATGATTGACGGAGAGTTTAGCACTACCTTGCACATCAAGGAGAAGCCCAAACGGCTAGGTCGTGAAGATGCCTTGATCTATTACACTCAAAAACTGCGCGGCGTGTGGGAAAATATCCTGGAGTAGGGTAGGGTGTTAAAAGGCTATTTTTCCAATGCTCTTTCGGTAATTGCCACTCCTGTTTCACACTCATAATAACCGACATGGGTAGCAGAGCGATAGAAGATCGCGTATTGCTCTTCTGCTTTAGCTAATTCTATCGCCTCTTCAAACGTGATCTCATAAATACAATAACTCACTTCACTGTGATCGTCCAAATACCCAAGCGCTTCATCAAAGGGATGACCATACTCTAAAAGCTTCTCAAAGAGCTGTTTGTTACGAGCCGTATTTTCCTCAAGACTTAGTGGTTGATTGTTTGGATTCCATGCGGTGAGTATGGCAAAAGGCGCATTAAAAGGTTCATATGAGGGGAGGGTGTCAATAGTAAAATCGATCTCTTCAGTATTGTGAGAGATTTTAAAATGGGTGTTATCGTAAATTTCTTTCATGCAATCAGTATAGCATCAAGGCTTGAGCTTAGCTGAATGCTAAAATCAAGCCTTGATGTCGAGATTTTGACCCAGACCGGTCAGTTCGGCGGCTAGTGATACATTGGAATCTTTAGGAACAGCTACGCTATCAAGCAATTTCATAATCCCTTGATCTTGCGAATCGATCGCTTTTTCAAAGCGTACATCTGCGGTCCCATTCCACCTTGTGAATTGATTGGATCCATTGGTTAGCCTCCTTGTGGAGTTAGAACCTATATCGGCAGTTATTAGCAAAATTCCATTTTTACAGCAAATTATTATTTAGTTATGGCGTAACTATTGACAAGAATAGAAAGAAGTGCTACAATTTCCGCATAAATTAGTAAAGTCTTAACTAAAGAGGTGTAAGATGATAGCAACAAAACATATTGGCGAGAGAATGTCTCAACGTGGTATGACTAAGCGTATGATTGAACTTGTTATGGAGTTTGGTAAAGAGCAGGGAGACAAAGTTATTCTCAATCGCAAAGCCACGCAATCTATTCTTCATGAAATGGATCAGCTAAAAAAAGATCTTCTCAAAGTTATGGACAAAGGCGGCATAGTCGTTGTTATGGATAACGAAACATTGATCACCACATATAATGCATAGGGAATAATATGATAAACAAAATTTTAACTTTTATCGAATCGCACCCAAGCCAAATGAATTCAATGGATTCATTAACATTTCTCTATTTATTACATACTTGGAAAAAACTTTCTGATACGGCTGCAATACCAGAACATATTCGTATTGAAAAATATGCTGATGGAAAAGTAGAGTTTGGGCGAATGGGGATCTTATTTGTTGAATTGGCTAATCACAGTGAGGTGTTTCATACTCAGGTTGAAAAGCATTCGTGGCAATATCATTCAGATAGTAAAACGTTAAACGAATACATTCAATTTGTTCTTGATAATTTAGTATTTCCTAATGTGTCTGAGGCATTCAATGTTTTATCAGAGCGTCAGGGAAGTAAATTCGGTGAGTTTGCCCAACCGGAAGAACTTGTTGATTTACTGGTGAAAATAGCTGATCAGGATAATCCTGAAAGTGTCTATATACCATTCACATCAGGTACTTTACTTGCTGGAGTGCTTGGTAAAAAAGCAAATCAGAAGTTGTATATTGAAAATATTTATCTCAATACGGTTGTTCTGGAATTAAGTCGCTATCTTGATCATGTAAGTATGGACTATGCAATCAACAATCCAATATACGAGCCAACATTTGTTGATTTGGAAACGCGAACTTTGAACCAATTTGATGTTAGTGTAGCTATTCCTCCTTTTGGCGGCATTAAAGCAGAGAAAGAAATTGCCAATATTAGATGGGATCGTTATCGTGTTGCAGACACGTTGAATGGATCAAGCAGAAATGGTGAAATTGCTCTTATTGAGCACACATTATCACAAACAACTGGGCGAGCAATTTTTGTAATATCGCATGGGTTACTCTTTCGAAGTGCTGCGGATTGGATGATTCGTGAACAGTTATTAGCAAATAAACAAATTGAAGCAGTAATTACACTGCCAGGAAACCTATTTATTCATAGTGTTATTCCAACGGCTATTTTAATACTGAATAATCAGTGTTCTTATCAAGATGTTTTATTTATCGATGCGAGTAAAATGGTGAAACGTGTCGGTAAAAAAAATGTTCTAACAGATCTTGAAACAATACTGCAATTGTTGGAAAAACGAGAAAGTGTTGAAGAAGTCTCAGCCCTAGTCAGCTACAAAGAACTAAACGCTAATCAAAATAGCCTGAATCCATCACGCTATATCGTCTCTGTCGATGATCAAAATATTCAGAATATATTGGAAGCCCACGATACAGAAAAACTTAGTAATTTGACTGTTTTACAACGCTCACAGCTTATCAAGGACGAAGAAGCGGACGATGGAACCGAATATCGCATGGTTATGACCGGCGATATCCCTGAATGTGGTTTTTTGACCACAACGGAACGAGTAATTCGTGTTAAAGAACAAAAAGCCAAGGCTGAAACATATCGACTTCATCCTTATGATATTTTACTTGGGGTAAAAGGGAGTATCGGAAAAGTAGCGATTATCGGAGATATAGGTGAAGGCTACTGGCTAGCAAATCAATCGTTTCAGGTAATTAGTATGTCGTCATTTAACGAAAAAGAAGATGCAATTTATCTGTATATGTATTTGAAATCAGCGGTTGGACAACAGTTACTTGCATCCATCACTGCCGGTGCGGCAGTGCCACAAATACCAACTAGTGCATTGAAAGATTTGGTTGTACCATTCAAAGAGCGAAAACTAAAAGAGCGTGCAATAAAACATTTTTATGAAGAGATAGAAATTTATAACGAGATTGAAGTCTTAAAAGATAAAATATCAAACATTAACAAACATTTTTTTGGTCAGGAATCATAATGAGTTTTAAAAACATCGAAGCACTTGAAAAACGGTTATGGTCAGCAGCCGATGAGCTGCGTGCCAACTCCAATCTAACTGCATCAGAATATTCTCGTCCGGTATTGGGACTGATCTTTTTACGGTATGCTGAATATCGTTATCTGATAGCCAAAGAGGCGATCGAATCTACACAAACTTCCCGTCGTCGCGGAACGGATATCAAAACTGCGATTCAAGCTGAGGGGGCAATGTATGTCCCCGATGTTGCATTGTTCGATAACCTCCTAAAACTTCCTGATGGAGCCGACATCGGACGTGCGATCAATGACGCGATGAAAGCACTCGAAGCCGAGAATGAAGCGATCCGTGATACCCTACCGAAAACTTATACTAAATTTGATAATGCTATCCTTATCACTCTCTTGAAAAACTTTGCGGGGATTCGTTTCGACATCGGTACGGATGTATTCGGGCGTATCTATGAGTATTTTCTCACGGAGTTTGCCAAGAGCGAAGGGCAAGGGGGCGGAGAGTTTTTTACCCCTGCGCATTTAGTACGTCTCATCACCGAGATCATCGAGCCCTATCACGGTAAAGTCTTCGACCCCGCGTGCGGAAGCGGCGGGATGTTCGTCTCAAGTGCGTCCTTTGTCGCCGAGCACAACCGGAACGCCAGCAGTGAGCTCTCGATCTTCGGTCAGGAAAAGACAGGAGATACCGTCCGTATCGCGAAACTCAATCTCGCAGTTCATGGGCTACAAGGGGATATTAAAGAGGGGAACTCCTACTACGAGGATATTCACCAATGCGCCGGACAGTTTGATTTTGTCATGGCAAATCCTCCTTTCAACGTCAACAACATCCAAAAAGAGCGAATAGCGGATGATAAAGCTCGTTTCCCATTTGGTATGCCCAACGTCGACAACGGCAACTATCTGTGGATACAGCTCTTTTACGCGAGTTTGAACGATACCGGTCGTGCCGGTTTCGTTATGGCAAACTCTGCGGCGGATGCCAGAGGAAGTGAGATGGAGATCCGCCGTCAGCTCACCCTTAGTGGCGGAGTGGATGTGATGGTTGCGATCAGTTCGAACTTCTTTTATACCGTGACGTTACCGTGTACGCTGTGGTTTTTGGACAAGGGCAAACCGCAATCTCGAAAAGATAAAGTTCTCTTTATCGATGCACGTCATATCTTTAAGCAGGTCACTCGATCGGTGCGTGATTACAGCTCTGAGCAGCTCAACTTTATCGCCGATATCGTTCGACTCTATCGGGGAGAAGCGACTGATGACACCTATAAAACCCACCATGAGGATGAGCGCAACGACGGTGAGTATACGGTAGAGAGATTTTTCGCTGATGGGACGTATCAAGACATCGCGGGACTCTGTAAAGTTGCCACTATTGACGAGATCGCCGTGCAGGGGTACAGCCTCAATCCGGGGCGCTACGTAGGTGTCGCTGCAGGAGTAGAAGACGACGAGGAAGAATTTGCTATCCGACTCGAAACACTCCAAGAAGAGCTGGAAGTGCTTAATGCTGAAGCGCATGAACTGGAACGGCGAATTGCTGAGAATGTTGCTGAGATTTTGGCTACACGATGAGTAAAACTATTCAACTCGGAGATTACATTTGCACTCTAAAGGGTTTTGCTTTTAAAAGCCAATGGTATGAAAAAGATGGGCATCCTATTGTAAAAGTATCAGATTTTACAGAAAATTCTATAGATACATCGAAGCTTGTAAAAATCCCTTTTGAAGTAGCAGAAAAATATAAAAAATATTCATTAAAAACAAATGATATTGTGATTCAAACGGTAGGATCTTGGCCAAGTAATCCAGCATCAGTTGTTGGAAAAACTATTAAAGTTCCTTGTCAAGCTCATGGGTCTTTGCTGAATCAAAATGCTGTAATCATTTATCCAGATAAAAATATTGATCAAAGCTATCTCTACTATGTGTTAAAAGATCAAAATTTTAAAGATTATATTGTTGGTACGGCACAAGGAGCTGCAAGTCAAGCAAGTATTACATTGGACGCTATAAAAGGCTTTGAATTAGAATTACCTGATCAAGAAGTTCAACAAAAAATTGCTTCTATCCTTTCTACTTACGATGTCCTGATCGAAAACAATAACCGCCGTATCACGATCCTCGAAGAGATGGCACGTAGCCTCTATCGAGAATGGTTCGTCAAATTCCGATTTCCTGGTCATGAAGCGGTTGAAATGGTCGATTCGGAGTTGGGACAGATACCGAAGGGATGGGAAGTTTCTCCTCTTGAAAATTTATGTAGTCGTATTACTGATGGATCGCATAAAAGTCCAAAATCAGTATTAGAAGGGTTTCCAATGGCTTCAGTAAAGGATATGCATGATTTCGGATTAAATGTTAATTCTTGCCGTAAGATTTCTAAGGAAGATTTTGATGACCTTGTCAGAAATGACTGCAAAGTGACAGCTAATGATATTTTGATTGCAAAGGACGGAAGTTATCTCAAACACACATTTGTAGTAGAAAAAGATCTCGATATCGCTTTGTTGTCTTCAATAGCAATGTTACGTCCTAATAATAAAATTAAATCACATTTTTTATCGTATTGTTTGAAAAGTCCAGAAGTTAAAGAAAGAATGAAACAGTGTGTCTCTGGTGTTGCGATACCCCGTATCATTTTACAGGACTTCAGAAACTTTAAAATTATAGTTCCAACAATAGACATACAAAAACAATGGAATAATTTGATTGAAGACAATATCCAGATGTGTTGGAATTTGATTAAGCAAAATAATTTATTGAAAACTCAGCGAGACATGCTCTTACCGAAGCTGATTTCGGGGAAACTTCAAATCACATGAAACGACGTGATAATTTTACACAGAAGACTATTGAAATTCTTAAAACAAGAGTCGCGCATAGATGTTCAAATCCAAATTGCAGAATTGTAACTGCAGGTCCAACAACAGATATTGGCAAAGTAAATATTATAGGAGAAGCAGCTCATTTATATGCAGCAGCACCAGGTGGTCCAAGGTATGATTCAACAATGTCTCCTGATAAAAGAAAATCTATAGAAAATGCTATTTGGCTTTGTTCAAATTGTTCAGATTTGATTGATAAAGATCCTGATGCCTATCCTATTGAGTTGCTGAATGAGTGGAAACAAAGGGCTGAACAGTTGGCTTTAGAAGAATTAGGAAAAAAGTTGCCTGATAAATTTGACGCGATTAATACTTTGACAACTGCAATGACAGGAACATGTAATAAATCTATACCAGATATGCTAAGGAACGTGTCTGTTGCATCAGCAAATTATTTACATCAATTAGATCCTAGACTTCGTATCGATGTAGCTTATCAAAATAAGACTACTATTTATACTTTCTTCCAACATGGGGAAGAGCCAGTCGATCTCAATGTAAAATTTTCAATTGATGAAAAACATGAATCGCATAATAATTTTGAGGAAATGTTCAATTACGGCAAACCTATAGAATTAGCCGTTAAAAATTTTGAATTAAGCGGGTCGCCAATTTTCGATACGTTATTGTCAGATTTTAATGCTGGAACAATATCGGTAAGGCCTGAAAGTATTAATGCAAATATGAAGATATGGTTGTCAAAAGACCATAAGATGCCCTTCTTTATGGATGATGTCCGTGGAGAAATTTTTCGCGGCACGAAAGCGTTATATTTCACTGGAACTTCATGTAATGGACTGTTTCAGTTTGAAGTTCACGTCGGAAAAGAAGGAGGGATCTCCTCTTTTTCATTCGGAATAGATTTTTCACAATGGATAGGCTCAGATATTCTACGGCTACCCTATTTCACAAAAATCTATGACTTTATGGAATGTATAAATGATAGTTGGTCTATAAACGGTATTATGGAAATCAATGGAGAGAAGCTTTTCGAAGCTACGCAGGAAAGTACCGTCAGCAATATGGCATTACGAGAAATCTTTATTCCATTAAGATATATCGCAATGGTTAGAAAGTTTGCAGATTATTTGAAAATCAATTTAACATTTCAAGAAATACGTCTTTCGAAAGATCTTTATGATCTATTGGATCGGTTTGAGATGGCAGTCACACAGACAATAATGAAACCTCCTTTTCTATCTAATCCTAGTACGGTGATGCATATTGAATCTGAAGAAAATTTAGAAAATTTAAGAAAATCATTTTTAGATGAAGAACCTACTTCTGTTACAATAGAACAGCAGACTGAAGTTGTGGAATTATTCAATCAAAAAGTTCCAATGCCAGTGATGAGACATGTATTTACAAGCGTATTTCCAAAATTAGAACGAAAAATTGATGATTTAACTATTGGTGATCATGTGAAAGTAGAGTTTATACCCGCAGAAGAATGCGAATACTATATTGAATTGATTGAATAGGAGCGCCTGAGGCGCACCTTATTATTTCCCTTTCTTCGTTTGACTAAGGGCGCTAGCAGCGACTGATTTACAGGCTTTGCTTGCAGAAGGGCTTTTCAGCACTTTTGATGCTGTAGAAGCTACATTAGAGGATGTCTGCTTTTTATTTGCCATGGTGTCTCCTTTCATAAGATGTGTTTTACGTTATCAGCGTGAAAAATTTAGATCGATGAAACCGATTTGATCGAGAATGTAAACTACTGCTCCGGCTATTAGAAACGAAAGTATCCAGTAATACTCCATCAAGAACAGATACCCTACTAAAAACATCGCAGGGATAGCGATCCATTTGATCGCTTCGGCGGTATGACGCTTCCGCTGTCGATAAGTATCCGTCAGATCAAAACGGAGTATGTACCACACGATCCCTCCGACAATCATCAGTAAAAGTACCCACCAGTAGTTTTCAACCAGCGGCGCAACCATGGCTTTTAATATATCAGTTGTATTGATAGTAAGCATTTAAAAACTCCATTTGTGAAATAGGTTTACAAATATACAATAAAATTCTTAAAATGTAAACCTATTCAGCCGATATGAAGTTGTTTCGATTTACAATTTACAAGATAGTCATCATGGTTGTAAACCATGGGAGGAGTGATAGAATGTTTGGAGAGCGTATAGCGCGGGCGCGTAAAACCGCCGGCTTATCATTACGTGGATTGGCAGATCAAGTGGGTGTTTCTCAGACAGCCATAGCAAAATATGAAAAAAATCAGATTCACCCCGATTCGCAGATGCTTTTAAAACTATCTCAGGCTTTAGGGGTAAAGAGCGGGTATTTTTTCCGTCAACAAAGCGTAACCCTTTCAAAACCGGAGTATCGTAAAAAAAGCTCAATATCTCAAAAACAGCTGGATATCATCGAGGGGAAAATTTTGGATCAAATCGAACGCCGTTTAGAGCTCGAAGCGTTGTTTCCAAAATCCCCTGTACACCCTTTTGCTTTGGTTGAGGGATTGCCTTCTGTGATTGGGTCATATGAGGATATCGAAGCAATCGCTGAAGCGGTGCGTAATGAATGGAAACTTGGGATGAATCCTATCCCTGAACTGATCGACGTTTTGGAGAGTCATGGAATCCGTGTGTTTCAGGTTGAGGATGATGGTGATGGTAAATTTGATGGTCTAATGGCACATGTTGGGGAACATCCTGTAGTCGTGATATCCTCAAAATGGTCGGGAGATCGACAACGATTTACAATGGCGCATGAATTAGGACATTTGTTAATGCACGGACGACTCAATGAGGGATTAAACGAAGAAAAGGCGTGTCATCGATTTGCGGGGGCATTGTTAGTGCCTAAAGTAGCAGTTCAAGATGAGCTGGGGACGTTTCGAACCAAGTTGGAGTATCGGGAGCTGTTGTTGTTGAAACAGGAGTACGGTATTTCGATGTCTGCGGCATTACGTCGGGCATATGATTTAGGGATTATTAAAGAGAGTTATTACAAACATGTGGTGATCGATTTTTCTCAGCGCGGTTGGCGTAAAAATGAGCCTTATCCTACCAAGCAAGAAGAGTCCCACCACTTCACTCAGCTGATTTTTCATGCATTGGCGGAAGAGTATATCGGAGAGTCCAAAGCGGCCGATTTGATGAATATGAGCGTCATGGATTTTTACCATCTCCGAATGATAGAGAGCAACGGTGCGTCTGTTCATCAGTGATACGAATATCTTTATAGATTTAACCACTTGTGGATTAATCACTCAGATGTTTCAGCTTCCCTATGAATTTGCAGTGCCGGACATGCTTTATTTTGAAGAGCTTTCTGAAAATCATGGAGAGTTACCTGCGTATGGATTGCAGATCATGACGGTCAATGAAGAATATACGATGTATGCCGCTGGTTTGCAAAGTATTTATCCACAAACCGGACCAAATGATCTATTGGCTTTGTCGCTTGCAAAACAGGAGAATGCTCCTTTGATTAGCGGTGATGGTGCTTTGCGGATTGCAGCTAAAAAAGAGGGTGTCGATGTCAAAGGGACATTGTGGGTGATGGAAGAGTTCGTAAGGCATGGCATGATTACTATTCATGAGGCTGAAGAAGCATTTGAACGTATGAAGCGGTATCAGCGATTTTTACCATGGAATGAAATTAACGCATTATTGAGACGACTGCACGAAGAATTTAATCAAAGCGAGAAGCTATGAGCTACACCGAAGATTCGATCGTTGAGCAAAGCGCACTAAGTATCTTTCAAGAGATGCAATGGCAAAATCTAAATGTCTACAAAGAAGACTTCGGTGAAAACGGAACATTGGGACGTTTTAATCGTAGCGAAGTCGTTCTCCGTCCGCGACTCCTCCATGCTCTCGAAAAATTAAATCCCGCTATTTCTAAAACCTCCCTCTCTGAAGCTGCTGATATGATTATGCGGGATCGTTCCGCTATGAGCCCGATCGCAGCAAATCAAGAGGTCTATAAAATCATCAAAGACGGTTTGAAGCTGAGCGTCCATAATGACGAGGGGGAAAGCGAAGATGTGACCCTTCGTGTGATCGACTGGGAACAGCCGAAAGAGAATGATTTTCTGCTGTGTTCACAGTTTTGGATCATGGGGGAAACTCAGCCTAAACGGGCGGATTTGATCGGATTTGTGAACGGACTCCCACTCGTATTTATAGAACTCAAATCATCACATGCCAAACTCTCTAAAGCCTATAACGAAAATCTAAAAGATTATAAATCATCTATCCCTCAGCTTTTTTGGTATAACCAGCTCATTATCCTCTCGAACGGTATTGCTTCTAAGATAGGGACGGTTTCGAGCAGCTGGGAACATTTCAGCGAATGGAAAAAAATCGAGCGAGAGGATGAGCCGCGACGGGTTAGTTTGGAAGTGATATTACGTGGAACCTGCGAGAAAAACCGCTTGCTTGATTTGATCGAAAATTTCACACTCTATATCACGAAAAAAGAGACCGTCAAGATCGTTGCAAAATACCATCAGTTCCTCGGTGTCAATCAATCATTGAAAGGTATAAAGCATATCAAGGAGATCGAAGGAAAACTCGGGGTGTTCTGGCACACACAGGGGAGTGGAAAAAGCTTTTCTATGACATTTTTTGCTCAGAAAATCTTTCGTAAGATTCCGGGTAACTGGACGTTTGTTATCGTGACTGATCGCAGTGATTTAGATGATCAGATATACAAAGGGTTTCACAGTGCAGGTGTATTGGCAGAAGAGTGTCAAGCAGATTCAGGGGATGATTTGCGACGTCTACTCAGCGAAGATCACCGATTTGTCTTTACCCTCATTCAAAAATTCCGTGCACCTCTTGGTGAGACGTATCCACTGTTATCAGAGCGTGATGATGTTATTGTCATTACCGATGAAGCCCACCGCAGCCAGTACTCATCCATGGCGATGAATATGCGTTCTGCATTGCCAAAAGCATCTTTTATTGCATTTACAGGGACACCATTGCTATCAGGGGAAGAGAGAACCAAAGAGGTATTTGGTGATTATGTGAGCGTATACAATTTTTCCGATGCAGTTGAAGATGGCGCGACGTTACCGCTCTATTATGAAAACCGTGTTCCCGAAGTAGGATTGAAGCGCGATGATTTGGGCGATGCGATTCTCGAACTCCTAGATGAGGCTGATCTGAGTGATGAACAAGAGTCGAAGATGGAGAGAGAATTTGCCAGTGCCTATCATATCATCACTCGCAAAGAGCGGCTAGAGACGATTGCCCATGATATCGTAGAGCATTTCATGGGGCGAGAGTATATGGGTAAAGCGATGACAGTCTCTATTGATAAACCCACCGCGATCAAGATGTATGATTTGGTACAGATAGCGTGGAAAGCAAAAATAGAGCAGCTCGAAGCCGAATCAAAAACGGCAAGAGGCAGTGTATTATCTAAGCTGCAAAATGACATCGAGTATATGCGTCAAACGGATATGGCAGTTGTCGTGTCGGGTGGTGCAGGTGAAGAAGATCGACTGCGTTCACGTGGTGTAGAAATAGCACCGCACCGATACCGGATGGAGCATGAAAGGCTTGATGAGAAATTCAAAGATCCCGATGATCAGTTGCGTATCGTATTTGTATGCGCTATGTGGCTGACTGGATTTGATGCCCCTGCTGTTTCGACACTCTACCTCGATAAACCGCTTAAAAGTCATACCCTAATGCAGGCGATAGCACGAGCTAATCGACTTTTCCCCGGTAAGCCTAATGGTCAGGTTGTCGATTACATCAGTATATTTGGAGCACTGAGAGAAGCTCTGGGGCTGTATGGTGCAACATTGGACGGATCAAAGATTGATCTTCCGGCTATTGATAAAGAACGTTTGTATGAAGCGCTAATGGTTGCGATGTCCGAAGCTAAAAACTTTTTAGACGATCAAGGTGTTTCGTTGCAGGCTATTATTAATGCGACGCAACTTGAAAAGCTTCGATTGCTCGATGCTGCCAGTGAAATGATGCAAGAGCCATCAAATAAAGAAACATTTACATCCTATCTGCGTCAAATCAATCGTATCTTCAAAGGAATCTTACCGGATGTACGCGCGGAAGCGTTTATAGCAGAGCGTGTAGCGATCAATGTCATCTATCAACAAATGCGGTTGAAGGCGGGTGAAGACATTGATGATGAAGAGGTAATGCAGGTTCTACGTGATAGAGTTAACTTGTTATTAGACGATGCCATTGAAACCGTAGAGATCAAATCGTATCTTCCGTCTCCGGTCAATATTTCTCAGATCGATTTTGAAGCACTAATGAAGATGTTAGAACAGATGGCTTCACCGACACGATCCGAAGCGGAACGACTTAAGAATATTATTGAGCGAAAATTGAACGTTATGATCGAGCAAAACAGTTCACGTTTGGATCTCAAAGAAAAGTTCCAAGAGTTGGTAGAGCGGTATAACCTCGGAGCGGCTAATGCCGAAGTCTTTTTCGAAGAGTTGAAACGCTTTATCAAAGAAGAACTTAATCCTGAAGAGAGACGTGCCGCGCGAGAAGAATTAAGTGAAGAAGAGTTGGCGATTTTTGATTTGATTGCATCGGGTGTTGAACTTACCGAAAAAGAGCGTAAAGAAGTTAAAAAAGTAGCTCACGATTTGTTAGAGACACTGAAACTCCTTTTGGTCATCGACTGGCGGAAGAAGCAACAAACTAAAGCGAAAGTACGATTGACGATCGAAGAGGTTCTGGATCGCTTGCCACAAAAGTATGATGAAGAGTTATGGCCACGATCGGTTGAGATGGTGTATCAGCATGTATTTGATAGTTTTGGCGGATTGAGGGCGTCGTAATTATGGTCAATATAAGCTTTATGTATATAGCCTAGAATTTAGGACTGTGTGCACGGAATGATTTTTTTAAAAAGGTAAAATGTATGAAGCCATTAAAAATTTGTATTTCATCAACTTTCTTAGATCTGAAAGAATATCGTGAAAATGCAATCAAAGCGTGTGAAATCTTTAAAGCTCATTCTATTGTGATGGAAATGCTTTATAGTTCTTATCAATCACCTATAGAAGCTTCGTTAGGCTTAGTTCGAGAAGCGGATATTTATGTTTGTATTCTTGGACAACGTTATGGAAGTGTTAAAGAAGGTTTCGAAAAATCCATTACTCACTTGGAATACGAAGAAGCTCAAAAACTAGGCAAACCATCTTATTTTTTCCTTGCTACAGAATACTTGGAACGTGAAACGCAATTACAGAATTTGATCGATGAAATAAGTCAAAAATATGTATATCTTGAAGTATTATCACCACATGAACTATTAATAGGTTTGATGAATACATTGCGAAATGATTTTTATCAAGAGCTCAAATTGGATAGTAAATATCTTGAAGAACTAGAAAAAAAATATTTACATGACTCTTGGCATGAAATGTCAATGGAGTTTATCTCTCATTTGAAAACTTCTGAAATTTTGAAAAAATATGAAGAAGATTTTCTTGGTTTGAGTCAGATGCTTGATTACATTCATGAATCTTACGATAGGTTGGAATCAGATTTATATGATTTACTAGATAAGGTAAATTTGGACAAATCAAAATTAGATCAAATACCTTACTATGAAAATCCACTTATTAATAGGGATTGGGCGTATGTAAATATTGGATTTCATAATTGGAAGGCTGCCCTACAAAGAGATTTTTATAACATAAAAGTCAGACTGCTAGAATATGAATGTCAACGTAATAATGACCCAGATTTGATTGCTGAGCTTGAAAAAGCTCGACATGATTTGAAGGAAAACATAGCTCTTTGTTATGTGGATTAAATGACATGAATAAAAATGTAATTGAGTATATTCAAGAAATTAAATCTCGACAACGATTTAAATATATCTATGGTGAATTTCATGGTCGAATCAGTGATATGCGATCAGCTTTTAATGTATTACCACATAAAGAATTTTTGCGTTATTTTCCCTTGTCACTTGTTGCTCTTCTTGAAACATCTTGCAGAATGCTTATTGCCGAACTTATAGACTCTGGAGAACCATATATTTCTAGATCTAAAGAGCTTATGGATAAGCAAAAGATAGATTTTGAAGTAATGAAACATCTCTATGGTAAAAAAATAACAATGGGAGAATTTATCGCACATAGTGTTGCTATCAATAAATTAGAATCGATTGACAGAATATTTACTACTTTATTAGATAAAAAACTTTTACAAGTATTACCAAGTCATATCAATAGATGGAGTGTTGAAGTAGAAAAAAAAGATCCACAACCTATGATACAAAATTCTGTTGAAATGTATACATGTATCAAAGAAATATTTGAAATACGTCATATCTTAGCCCATGAATCTGCAATGAATATAGAGCTTGAAAATGTGAAAATCGAACAAGCGATTGTATTGTTTGGAGAGTTTTTAGAAGTATTAAATGATTATATCCGTGATGTTATGTATCCAGATCAACCTTTAACACAAATGGATATGAATATGAGTGCCTGTGATGATTTAACAAAAACTTTAGATTCAATTGAAGCTATTGATAGTGAAATCGTTAGGCAAATTTCTGACAAGTGGATTGAGAGATTAGAATACTACAAAAGAGCACATGAATCATGGAAAAAGTATATGGAAGATAATTCTGAGTTTGAGGCAAGCAGTTTTATAGGTGGAAGTATGTGGACATTGATAAAAGCTTCTTCGGCCAATCGGATAGCTTTGGAACGTGAAAAAGATTTAAAATTGCTTTTGAACCAATTAGAAGAAAATGATTTTTGCTAAAAAATAGGAGTATTAATGAACTGGAAAGATTATGAACGTGAAATTTTTGAGCAATTTCAAATCCGTTATCCCTATGCTTCAATTAAACACAATCAAAAAGTTTTAGGTCGAATCTCAAATATAAAGCGGCAAATTGATGTATTGATTGAGGATCAGTCTTTGGATGCTTCAATCAGAACAATTGTTGATGCGAAAAGACGCACCTCACCTATAGATATTAATGATATAGAAACATTTATTTCAATGATGGTTGATGTTGGAGCACATCGAGGAATTCTTGTTTCACCAGTTGGGTATACAAAGGGAGCAATTACAAGAGCACATAATGAAGTGAACCAAGATATTGACCTTGACGTATATTCGCTTGAAGAATTACAACTTTTTCAAGGTCAACAAGCTATTCCATATAGCAGGGATTACGGTGTGCTACTATCTGCACCATTTGGATGGGTTGTTGATGCAACAAAAAGAGAAGGATGTTTGGCTTGTCTGTATCAACGTGGATACGATCTTAATGCTGCTGGTAACGCCAAAGAGTGGATGTATATAAACTTTTGGATAAAAGAAACTCCAGAGCAGTGTTTAGAAGATTTACTAAAAATTCAATCAGATGGATGGAAGAACGCAAAATTGAGTTATTTGCAAGGTGTAAATAGAACAGATGCTAAAACATTTATTCGACTGGCGGAGGTTCCTGATTATCCAACTCCAGAATATACAGGATTTGTAGAGTTTGAAGAATTTATTTTTTTTGCGGTTCTTTTTACGCCAATTGAAAACTCAAAACGTAATTTAAGAAAATTACGAGAAGTTATGAGAACTGTTTTACCGTTCAATGTCGGAACAAACATATAGATATCCAAAATTAATTGTAGGTGCAAAGTTGGATATGATTAAGAGTATCAATAAGCGTTGACCTTTTCACCTCAAATGTCCGACACACCGCCGCTTTAGACATCCCGTTATTTAACGCCTCCAAAATAGCATCCATTTTTTCTTGAGGAATTGCTTTTGGTCGTCCGCCAATACGTCCTCTTTTTCGTGCCGCTGCTAATCCGGCATTAACACGTTCCTGTATAAGCGAGCGCTCGAACTGTGCCAATGCTCCGAACACATGAAATAATAGTTCGCCTGATGGGCTGGAAGTATCCATGCCTTCAGTCAGAGATTTGAATCCGATACCTTTGGCTTTGAGTTGTGAAACGATTTCGATCAAGTGGGGTAGGGAGCGTCCTAATCGATCCAATTTCCAAACGACCAATACATCTCCCTCTTTGACATACTCCAAAGCTTGAGCTAAACCGATACGATCATCTTTGGATCCGGAAGCCTTGTCTTCGAAAATATGACGCTCATCAACTCCGGCACTCATCAATGCATCACGTTGAAGATCGGTACTTTGTCGATCACCGTCAGTTGAAACTCGAATATACCCTATTAACATGTCGGAAAACCTCAAAATTTAGTATCCGACTATTATATCATTCCGACACTGTTTTTCGCATAGATTATTGCAGTTTTTTTGGCTTTGAAAGCAGGGTATGGAAGCGTGTACGGAAAACACTAGAATAACAAACATATTTAAATCATTCAGTATTAATAATGCGGATATCCTTATTCATTTTGAAAATCGATCAAAAAATAATGGGTAATTCCGTACGAAGGTACGAAAACTCCCATGCTGCTTAAACAAATCTAAAATACTCATTTTCTGCAAATTCCATCTACAGCTTTATATCTATCTCACAAAGTAGAAAATTCGAATAAATTCTCTAAAGCAGTTTTTTTCGGGAACAATTCGGAGTTTACGGTTGCAACAATTGAAGAGCAGAACATCGCCAATAATTGCAAGCGCCTTATTCAGAATTCTGTCATTTTATGGAACTATCTTTATATGTCTCAAAAATTAAAAGAATCTTCTATGACAGAGGAAAAAGAGGAGATAATCAAAGCGATACGGCAAGGTTCGATCATCCATTGGCAGCACATAAATTTTTATGGGGAGTATGATTTTACAAAGCTCAATCGTAAAAATAGCGCATATTTGAAAGATATGGACTTTTCTTCTTCGGGCATAGTTTAGTGTGGAAATATTTTTTTAAGCATATGTAGACGATTTATAGAGGTTATTTTTCTTAAAAGATGCAAAATCAGCTAACTTTAAGCCGTATGGGAGTTTTCGTACCTTCGTACGGAATTACCCAAATACGTATCAGACATAAATATGCTCATAAATGAAGTTTTCAATGAAGCGCTAAAAAAGTTAACAGATATACAAGAGATATTAAGCCAGTATGAAAAATCACATCCCGACGAGTATGTCAGTGTTATCTCAAGTTTGGGCGATATATGGAAAGTATTATATCCTGAGTATTTGATAGAGAATCAGGAAAGTTTGACGTTAGATCAAATACAAACGTGGGGCATGCCCCTCCAGAATAGTATAGGTGTAACATTGTCTGAGGTTATACCTGTGACAATGAATTTATTGATGAAAAAAAATGAAGATTAAATACCTAACATATCTGTATTGCTTTAAATGGAAGATTTCCCCTTTGATACACTACCAAGGTTAAGGGATAGGAAAATTCCTATTAGGATAACTTACTAAGACTAATTTGTAAGTAAAATCTGAAACTTTTAAAAATCATTTGCATTTATGGTTTGTAACTCGTTTTTATTTAACCCAAAATAGGTTATCCTGGGGTCGTTTCAGGAAACGGAATATATAGCACGTTAAGAGAATTTTACCACTCATAAATCATTTTCTACAGAATTCGGAAAAAATAGCACGCTAAGAAGATTTACAATAACTCTATCGAAGCATTTTGCAATAACTCTATCGAAGCATTTTGCAATAATATTGCTGCTTAGGATCCTCTCTGTTGCCAATCCAGAACTCCATCCCTTTTAGGTAAAGCACTATATTGTTAAAGGCTATCATCCCATCTATTTCAGCTACCATTTTATTTTTCAAATCTACAATGGTTCCGCTTGGGAGATCTATTTTAAACACGGTTTGTTTGAATATCAGCGAATCATCCTGTTCTTTTGTGATGTGTAGACATTCAATAAAACTTTCATTCCCTTGATTTTCCTTCATCCAATTCAAATAACGATCAAATAGTACGGCATTCATATGCAAAAGTACTTGTTCGTCAATATCCCATACTTTTACGATGCTGATTTTGATATTGATTAGATCATCACCGTACTCGTATATATTGATATCTGCACATGAATCGTTCATATGTGTATTATCTGTCATAATAATTATTCAATTGTTATTTTTAATTGTCTGCCAAGAGCAGATACAGCTTTCTCAAGCGTTATCAAGGTCACAGATGTGTTATCTAAATCCAGTAGCCGATTGATTACCATACGACTAGTTCCCATCCGTTTGGCCAACTCGGTTCTGGTCATGTTTTGTTCTTTAATTGCCATCTCTAGTTGTTCGGCAATGACCTGCTTGCAAGGGCTAGAAGAATCATGCATCTTTCTTGCCTCGTAAAAATCCGATTGATTCGACTTCTTTGGCAGTTCCGATATCAGATACCACTTCTTGTAGTTCATCGAATGACTCTTCAATCATAATGATCGCATCCGCAACGGCTGAGAGGCGTTCTTTGCTCCATTGTTTATGATCTTGTAAATCTTGTCTAAGTGCATGAATTTCTTTGGCTAAATCAGCATGCTCAAGAGCATAACGACGTATACGTGCAAAGGTACGCATGATCGAGATGGTCACTTCCGCTGCACGTTGGCTTTTGAGAACAGTCGCGAGCATATAGACACCTTGCTCACTGAAGGCTTTAGGGGCTTGTCGTCGCCCTCCCCAACTTGAGGTCACATTTTGTGATCTCAAGATTGCAAATTCTTCTTCACTTAATTGGAAGAAAAAATCATCTGGAAATCGATCACTGTTTCTTGAGACAGCCTGATTAATCTGACGGGTTTCAACCCCATAGAGTTCAGCTAGATCTGAATCGAGCATTACTTCGCTATTGCGGATGGCGTGTATTTTATCTTTGATGGGTGCAGAGGGTAAAACTTCCAAAAAATCTCCAAATAGTATAATAATACTATTGTATCTTTTTAGATACGATATGTAAATCTATTTTTTACATTTTTATAGAAGGAATTGATATGCCGCGTCGATCGATCTTATCCGCTTCCGAAAAAGAGAGCCTAATCGCCATTCTTGCATCTGAAGAAGAATTGATCCGGCATTACACCCTGAGCGAAACTGATCTATCCATTATTCGTCAGCATAGAGGTGCGGCCAATCGGCTTGGCTTCGCTGTACAGCTTTGTTATCTTCGCTATCCCGGAATTCTATTAGGCCCTAAGGAGGCTCCAAACAATGCGGTTGTAGAGATCGTGTCCCAACAGCTGAAAGTATCTGCTGGTCTATGGGATCAATTTGGAATAAGGGAGCAGACAAGGCGTGAATACCTGCTGGAGCTGCAAAATATTTTTGGATATGAGCTCTTCACAATGAGCCATTATCAATCGGAAGTTCAAGCACTAGGCACTATTGCGCTTCAAACTGACAAAGGGATTGTGCTAGCAACAGAGTTAGTAGAACATTTACGCCGTAAGTTAATAATCCTACCCTCAATCAACGTGATCGAAAGAATGTGTGCGGAAGCACTTACTGTTGCAACCAGACACATTTATTCCACACTCTGCGATCCGTTGAGTAAACAGCAGTATCAACAATTAGACGCATTACTTTTACGAAAGCCCGAAGGAAAAATGACATGGCTTGGCTGGCTACGTCTTTCCCCTGCAAAACAAAACTCCAAATATATGCTTGAACATATTGAACGTCTAAAAATGCTTCAAGAGATCAAATTAGTTGCAGGGATAGAGCGAACCCTTCATCAAAACCGTTTATTGAAAATGGCACGAGAAGGTTCTCAGATGACTCCGGCAGACCTTTCGCGGCTTGAAACAAGCCGAAAATACGCTACTTTAGTGACTATTGTCATCGAGTTAACAGCAACTATAACCGATGAAATCATCGATCTTCATGACAAAATAATCGGTATTCTCTTTAACAATGCCAAAAATAAACATCAAAATCAGTTTCAATCTTCCAGTAAAGCAATAAACGATAAAGTTCGTCTCTACACAAAAATCGGGCAGGCACTCCTTGATGCGAAGCAAAGCGGGAAGGACCCTTATGCAGCAATTGAAAAAATAATCTCGTGGGATGAGTTTGCAAGTAGCATCGATGAAGCCAACAAACTGGCGATGAATGAAGATTTTGATTTTTTGCCTCGTATCGGTGAAAATTATCCGACTCTGCGACGCTATGTTCCCCAATTTTTAAATATTCTTCAACTGCGTGCTGCACCCGCTGCCGTTGATCTTCTTAGTGGCATTGATATCATTCGAAAACTCTATGCCGACAATAGCCGCAAACTCCCTGCCGAAGTCCCCACTACATTTATCAAGCGTCGATGGGGGAAGCTCGTTTTTACAAAAGAAGGTGTTCATCGTATTTACTATGAAATATGTGTTCTGTCTGAACTTAAAAATGCTTTACGTTCAGGAGACATTTGGGTACAGGGATCTCGGCAATATAAAGATTTCGATGAGTATTTGATCCCCTCTGAAACGTTTGAACGTTCCATGAAGGAAGGGACTCTTGCTTTAAAATACGATACCAACTGTGAAATCTATCTTGAAGATCGACTCTCAACGCTTAATGCACGATTTTTAACTGTGAATGAGATGGCAAAAAACAACACACTGCCTGATGCAATCATCGGTCAATCGGGGTTGAAAATAACACCACTGGAAACTATTGTACCTGAGAATGCACAGACATTGATTAATCGTACATCGGCGATGCTGCCGCATATCAAAATAACCGAACTACTGCTGGAGGTAGAAGAGTGGACAGGATTCTCAAACCATTTTACCCATCTCAAAACTGCCGAAAAGGTCAAAGACAAGCTGATGCTATTGAGTGCCATCTTAGCAGATGCCATAAACCTTGGTTTGGTAAAAATGGCTGAATCATCACAGGGAAATACCTACGCAAAACTCTCATGGCTGCAAGCTTGGCATATTCGTGATGAAACCTATTCCAGAGCTTTGGCGGAACTGGTTAACTCACAGTTGAAACAGCCTTTTGCTGCTCATTGGGGCGATGGAACAACCTCTTCATCAGACGGACAACGATTTCGCGCCGGAAGCAAAGCACAAAGCACTGGACATATCAACCCAAAATATGGGAGCGAACCGGGGCGTCTTTTCTATACCCACATATCCGATCAATATTCACCTTTCAGTTCTAAACTCGTAAATGTCGGCATACGAGATTCAACCTACGTGCTTGACGGACTGTTATATCACGAATCTGATCTTCAAATCGAAGAACACTACACCGATACTGCGGGATTTACCGACCATGTATTTGCCATGATGCATCTACTTGGATTTCGATTTGCACCAAGAATCAGAGATTTGGCGGATACTAAAATTTATATCCCGTATGCTTCCATTGACTATGATTCTCTTAAGCTACTGATTGGCGGAACCATCGGAATTAAAAATATTCAAACACATTGGAATGAAATTCTCCGATTAAGTGCATCCATCAAACAAGGAACGGTTACAGCTTCACTGATGCTTCGCAAGCTTGCGAGCTATCCTAGACAAAACGGGTTAGCACTCGCCTTAAGAGAATTAGGACGAATCGAGCGATCTCTCTTTATTCTCGATTGGCTCCAAAGTGTTGAACTGCGCCGCCGAGTAAATGCCGGATTAAATAAGGGTGAAGCCCGAAATGCATTGGCTCGTGCCGTCTTTTTTAATCGTTTAGGTGAAATCCGTGATCGAAATTATGAGCAGCAACGGTTTCGTGCCAGCGGTTTGACATTAGTGACTGCCGCGATTGTTCTATGGAATACGGTTTATTTGGAAAGGGCAATTGCTTCTATGCGTACAAGAGATGACATCGTCGTAGATGATGAATTGTTAAAATATTTGTCGCCACTAGGCTGGGAACATATCAATTTAACAGGCGATTACGTCTGGAAAAAGAGTTCGAAGATCAAAGATGGCAAATTTAGGCCTTTAAGGGCGGTAAAATTCTCTTAACGTGCTATATATTCCGTTTCCTGAAGCGACCCCAATAATGGGCGATGTACGAAGCACCTATAGCTAAAAACAGTATGCTTCCGACAAACAGCTCATCCGAGTTGGTTTTTATAATCTGGGTTAAAAACGGCTCCAGTAGGTATTTGCCGAATATCCATAAAATAGAGAGCAAAATGACTGCACTAAATGCCATCTCTATCAATACAGTCGAAATATTTTCTGTTTTACTGCTCATAAATCCAATAATGAGGAGAATGGGGATGACAGCGATGTCTTGCATAATCAAAATTCCGAGAGAGCGCTGACCGTGACGACGATTAATTTCACCGCTTTCATTAAGGATTTTAAGGACTATCGCAGTCGATGAGAGGGAGAGTACCAGTGCAATAATAAAAGAGGAATTTGGATCAAGTTCCAAAAGATAATAAGCGATTAGATAGACAATAGAGGATGTAATAATGATTTGTAACGTTCCGGCTACAAAAACCTCATTACGCATCCGTTTGAGATGAGCAATAGAAAACTCTAATCCGATCGTAAACATCAAAAAGACAACACCGAATTCGGCAATCTCTTTTAGATCATGGTTGCTTACCGCATTATGAAGATTAAAGCCATACGCGATAGCCGTACCGGTTAAAATATAGCCGATAATAGTTGGGAGATGGATTTTTTTAACAAAGATATTAATAATGAGTGATAAAAGGAGTGTAGTAACAATAATAGTTTGCACATTCTCTCCTTTTTTTGTTTTTTGTAACATTACCAAAGTAACGATAAACTTTTGCTATTATCTGTACAATGAAACTTGTACATATCTTCATAATATCAGCGCTTTTGTTAATGCTTCAAGGGTGTACAAAGAGCACTAATAAACAAAAATTACATATTGCTATTACACGAACAATTGCTACCCATCCGATGTATTTAGCCCAGTCATTTGGATATTTTCCCTCTAAGGATATCGCTTTTTTTGAAACAAAAACACTCGAAGAATCATCTATGGCATTTAATAAAGGAAATGTGGATGCAGCTGTAATTACGTTGAAGCAAGCTGTAGATATTTATACAAAAAAAAATGATTTTGTAATTGTGTTGGTACTCAACCGCTATCATACAACTAAAAAGAATGCTCAAAACGACACTTATAATGTTCTTATCGTTCGCCGTTCTTATCTCTTACATCATTCACAACAAATCAAAGATGTAATTGGAGGATGGTATTCTGCACTAGGATACATGAATATCAATATGAACACAATCGTTCGAGGATATAGCAAATACATTGGAGTGAGTGAAATTGAGTTAAGAAATACACTTGCAACTTTTAATTTCGGAGGATCGGAAGAAAATGCACTTTATCTATTTTCAGAAAAGCCATCTTTACCAATCTATGCTAAGCAGTTAGAAAATCATAAAGAATCGAATATCACACAGCATTCTTTACTTAAGGCTTTTTTGCCAAAAAATACGATTAAAGAACTTCATCGCTATAAAAAATGGAAATATAAAATAGGGCAAACTCACATTTGATCATTTTTGAGTAACTTAAGTTTTTTAAACTTATCACAAACTCTGTATGTTGCATTCACTTATACAATGAAAATACATCTATTTAACACGCATCCTCAGATATACATATTTGTACATAAGGAATCAAAGAAAAATTAAAGAGTGTTCTAGATATATCCATAAAAACTTGAGAGAAAGATAAATAGTATTATAGTCTTATATACTTTTTATATCATACATTACGATTCTATTTTTCCCTTGTTCTTTTGCTTCATACATCGCTTTATCAGCTTCACCGATAATGTATTCGGGATTGATTTTTGGATCACAAAAAAGTGATATCCCGATGCTCACATGACAGCTGTGTTCTGTCTGTTCTAAATGATTGTTTTTTTGCACGTCAAATTTATAGACTTCATTGATTTTAAGACGAATTTTTTCAGCTACTTGGAGAACGTAGGTTCTGGCTTCATCATGTGAATTGCTCAGGTTGGTTAACAAAATTACAAATTCATCTCCTCCAAAACGTGAAACTACATCACTATCTCGGAGTCCTTCTTGGAGACGCGTAGCGGTCTCTTGGAGGATTAAGTCTCCGATAGCATGACCATACAAATCATTAAGCGGTTTAAAATTATCCAAATCCATAAACAACACAGCAGCACAAGATCTTGAGCGTGTCATTATTGTTAAGGTATATTCCAATCGATCAATAAAGAGTCTACGGTTAGGCAATTGGGTTAAAAAGTCATGAAAAGCGAGATGTTCTATTTCCATTTGAGATTTTTTTTGTTCAGTGATATCATGAACAAAGACGACAACCGATTCAACATTTTCCTCTTTAAATATGGGATAATAATCGATTAAAAAAAAGTATCCATCACGAGCATCTTCGATTTTGGCGGCTTTTCCTGTAAAAAAAACTTTTTCAATTATTACTTTTTGTCGTGCAACATAACACTCTTCCAATTGATCACTTAGCTGAGCTCCTAACAGCTGTTCTACTGTTGAGCCTAATCTTTTGGCTGCCGAATCGTTGAGCATTAAAATGTTTCCTTGAATATCAAGCTGTAAGATGCTGTCAGTAGTAGCATTGATCATCAAGGGGTCACGTGCCGAAACGGATAGAATCGTACGCTAAGAGCTAAAAACTGTAAATTTTATCATTTTTTCGTACGCTAAGGCTCCATACGCCAGACATAATCGCCTGTCAGATTAATATGCTCCCATCCTAGAGGTGAAAAATACTTCAAAAACTCATCCGGAATTTCAATTTCTTTTTTAGCCTGTTCAATCGCTTTCTCCAAATAGACAGTATTCCAAAGAATAATCGCAGCCACGATCAGGTTCAGACCAGATGCACGGTATAGTTGATTTTCGAAAGTTCTATCACGAACTTCCCCTAATCGATTAAAAAATACGGTACGCGCCAAGGAATTTCTCGCTTCACCTTTGTTGAGACCAATTTGGACTCTACTCCGGAGTGATGGGTTCTTGAGCCATTCAAGTATAAAAAGTGTTCGTTCAATCCGACCAACATCGCGAATAGCAAGTGCAAGACGATTTTGCCTTGGATAAGACGCAAGCTTGCGGATCAACAGTGACGCTGAAGCTGTACCTATTTTGATAGAAGCGGCTAATCTAAGGACATCATCCCAGTTTTGCTGCATATCTTTTATTTTGAGGGAACCGGTGATGATATTGTTAAATTTCTCTGGAACTTCAACTCCTTCTAATGCAAAGAGCTTCGTATCGGCTATATCTCGAATTCTGGGAGCAAATTTAAATCCAAGCAGATGACACAACGCAAACACATGATCAGTGAAACCAGCTGTATCGGTATAATGTTCTTCAATCTTTAAATCTGATTCGTGATAAAGCAGTCCGTCAAGAACATATGTAGCATCTCTGGCATTTGCGTGGATAATCTGGGTATGAAATGGAGAATACTGATCACTGATATGAGTGTAAAATACCACTCCGGGCTGAGTGCCGTACTTTGCGTTGTACCCACCTAACGCGTCCCCTGTCCCTCCGGTGGGAAATCGCTGACCATCTGATGAAGAGGTTGTACCGTCTCCCCAATTCTTGACCAGCGAAGTTTGGTGATGATGGTTGGTTATTTGCGCCAATGCACTTGAATAATTTTCATCCCGAATATACCAATCAGATGCACTTCTAAGTCTTCCGACGGATATATCGGCGCAAGCATCCGCCATCTTTTGATGCCCTAGATTGATACCATCAGATAGTATCGCCGCAAATAGTGCTTTTTTATCTGTAGATGTCATTCCAGAGCGCAGATGGGTAAACTGATCGGAGAATTTTGTCCAAGTATCTACCTCGATGAGCAAGTCGGTTATTTTAATTCGTGGGAGTAAATTGGCTACATAGCGTATGATATTAGTCGCTTCTTTTGGAGCGCCGTCTGTGCGATAAGGTTTAATCGAATAACCATTTTGTGTAAACTCAACATCGGCAATTGTACCGTCTTTAATCATATCTGAAAGCTCATCGATACTCTCACCCAGTTGCTTTTGGCGATTTATCAAATACCTTGAAAAGTCGATTTCCACGGCGATAGGTAGATTGTTTTGAGATTTCATCTCGCTGTAGCTATGACGTGTCATCAAATAGCTGTCGAAATCAAGATATTGTTTACTCCCCTCAATCCAAATGTCTCCTGAACGGAGTCTATTTTTTAGCTCGCTGAGTGCACACAGTTCATAATATCGCCGATCCATCCCTTCCTCAGTATAGATAAAAGGTTTCCATCGAGAGGGGATAAAAGTAACCGGCGCATCCTCGGGGAGTTTTCGTTTATTTTTTGAATTGAGTTCTTGAAGCAATCTGATCGCATCCATGACATCCCCTCCGCCCGCGGAGGCTTTAAAATCAAACTCTTCTAAAAAACGGGATGTATATTTGCGCATCTGTACGTAGTGGGTTTCTATGAAAGCCAAATGGTCTTGTTTGATAGGTTCTGAGAGGCTAGTAGCCTCTTGTACAGACTGCAAAAACGAATCCCATCCGATGTGCAAATCGATAGATTCCCATGGATTTGCTCCGTTGTTTCTAGATTCAATCAAAAGTTGTGAGGTGCGGGAGAAAAACCGTATAAGCTCTTTTGCCTTTTTGTCCCCATCTTGGATTGTTTGATGAAATCGGTTCTGACTTCGCCGCATCAGTGAACCAATAATACGATCATGCATAGTGATCGCATCATCAATAAGAGCTTTTTGAATTTCAAGAAGAGTAATGGCTATGAGGGTATAACGGCGCTTTGGTTCATACTGACGAAGATGGCTAATGGAGATTCGGTACCCTTCACGACTGTATTGCTGCATTCGGATTTGCGATACTCTACTAGAAATAGTTTCGGAAATTTCAAGCCTCTTGATTGTTTGCAGCCGTTCCATAATAACGAGCATATTAGCGGATGTTGGACGTGACTCACTTTGCCTAAGCCATGAAAAAATACTTTGGCCGACAGACACGTCAAACGCAAGCAAGTCATCGAGTAATTGCATGTTCTTCTTATTTAAAAATGATGTCACGGTTTGTTGAATAATTTTTTCAGCACGACTCAGAGACAGTGATACCATTGATTCTATTTGCAGCAACGAAGGCAAAAGAATTTTTCGATACCGCATTTCATGCATCAAAGTCTGTAATAAAAAAATGCCTTTGTGGTTTTCAATTGCGATTGGGGTTAACCAGCGAACCATCTCTTTCAAATATCGATCGTTGAAATTTTTGTATCCATACTTTTGCATCAACAAGTATTGGTGCTCACGTCTGGTCTCTGCACGCAATGCGTATCCCAAAAAATCTTCATAGTTCAATCCAAGTTGTTCCGCAATAAATTCAACCAAAGCTTTGGGTGGAATTTCATCGATTTTCAGCGTGCGCCCCGGATAGCGCATCATGCACAAAGAAAGTGCAAACCCTAATTTATTAGAAGAGCGTCGTCGCTGAGATATAAATTCAAGATCATCTGAAGTTAGGAGGTAGTGTTTTGCTAATTCCTCAAATTGCTCTGGCAACTTTTCTAGCATTTCGCGCTGTAATGATGAAAGAATTTTTTTACGTGGCATATAGGTTCCTTCACAGTGTTTAGTAATATAATATTATGTTGTTTATAATACTATGAATAATATACTGTTTATGAAGCAATTATTCTTATCTGTTCAGAAAGAAATTCATATGTATCACAAACCTTCGTTTATGATACGGCACTAAAAGGACAAAAATGCTGATTGGTTATGCACGTGTCTCCAAGGCGGATGGAAATCAGGTATTGGATTTGCAGATCGATGCACTTCAAGGTATTGGAATCACGTACGGACAAATATATGTCGATAAAGCTTCCGGAGCCAAAGACGATCGTCCCGGTTTGGATAACTGCCTTAAAGCGTTGCGCGAAGGGGATACGTTGGTCGTTTGGAAACTGGATCGGTTGGGACGAAATCTCAAACATTTGGTCTCAACTGTCGATGATCTGTCCAGGCGTAATATTGGATTCAAAGTTCTCAGTGGTCAAGGTGCCGATATCGATACGACAACACCTGCGGGAAAAATGGTATTTGGAATATTTGCTGCATTGGCTGAGTTTGAACGTGAGCTTATTCGTGAACGCACTATTGCTGGACTTAATGCTGCTCGCGCACGTGGACGAAAAGGGGGAAGAAAATTTCAGCTCACCAAAGCGCAAATCCGTTTAGCACAAGCAGCAATGTCTAATCGCGATACGTCGGTATCTGAGTTGTGTAAAGAGATCGGTGTTACACGTGCGACACTCTATCGTTATGTCGGACCAACTGGAGAGTTACGAGAATTTGGAAAGAAAGTATTGGGAATTGAAGAGACTCCCTGATTACGATGCCCGCACCGGTGTAATCTGAAAATGCAATCCAAGTGAATGCACTACTTTTGCAATGGTATCGAAACGAGGTTTTGAGCCGGGTGCAAATGTTTTATAGAGGCTTTCACGACCAAGACCACTCTCTTGTGCGATTTGACTCATCCCACGGGCTTTTGCGATATGCCCGATAGCACGGATCAGCTCATCGGTATCACCTTCTTCGAGGACTTGGGTTAGATATTCGGCAATCGCCTCTTCGCTATCCAAATACTGTGTCATATCAAATGGGGTTAATGTCAGTTCCATCGTTATATCTCCTTTGCCATCTCTATGGCTTTTTCAATATCGCGTTGTTGAGTCGACTTATCGCCACCAACAAGCAAGACAATTATTTCGTCTCCACGCATCGTATAATAGAGCCGATAACCCGGACCCATATCGATACGCATCTCGTAAACACTTTCACCAACACTTTTAGCATCCCCAAGATTACCACATTGAGCACGTTCAATACGACGTGCGATTGCGATACGGGCTCGCATATCTTTTAGCTTTATCAGCCATTGTGAAAACTTTTGGGTTTGTTGAATGTTATACATACACAAATTGTATCCAGTTAGATACATGGTGTCAAGAAAGAAGGGTATATTTTAGAAAATGATCGGGAAAATCTATTGTAATATTTGCTTAGCGTACGATTCTATCCGTTTCGGCACGTGACCCCTATATTGTCTAATGTCTATACTCTATACGAAAAACAGTAGTTTTCCGTCATCCATATCAAAACTGAACCTTGACTATTCTTTTTCATTAGGTATTGTTCAATAATCTGTGCAGGAGCGAGTGATTTCTTAGATTATTTTATAACTTGAGAGACAGGTGTGATAGACTTTAAATATGTTACACTTAATTAAGTCAAAAAAGTACTTAATCTTAAAATGTATTAAAAGATAAAACAGCCTTAGCTACAACACGAACTTCTGCTTCTTGATAAACTAAATGCGAGTATGCTTGATTTATAGATACTAGTGTCATTCCAGTAAGTATTTCTTTAGCCTGTTTTATCCACATTTTATTATCGTAATAGACTAAATAAATTCCTCCATCTTCAAGCTTTTTTTGAGATAAGTCAGCCACAACTAATGCACGGTCCTTTATAACAGGTTGCATGGATTTACCATCCACTTTTATGACGAAAAGTGAACTCTTATTGACTGGTTCTTTTAGTAAACTTGTAGAAAATTTCAAAACTTTTTTTTCATTATCTGCATCTAGAATATCTACATATTCAAGGGTAATTAGTGGCAAACTTTTCCTTATTTTGGAATGACCCCGATTTATTGATAGAAACTTATTCGGTTAATACCTAATTTTTTGAAGCCTAAAATTATATCTTTTTTTCATACTCATCAGGCAACATATATCCAAGACAACTATGTCTTCAAATATTTTATTAAATAGAATATATCTTAGGTTAACCAGCTTTTATTTCAACTTCTGTCGCATCATCAACTCCGGATTATTCTTCACATAGGCGCTAAAAGTCGTATTGGTCGATGTATGCCCCAGCTCCATCGCTACAATCGCTAAATCTTTACCATCACCCAGCTCTTTGGTCGCATAGCCGCGGCGGATGATATGACGTCCGCTTTTGTTCACTCCAATCGCCTTGAGCGCATACGTGGTGAATTTCCACATATCCACATCTGGCATTTTTTTATTCGTGTAGTTTCCGTTGGTATAGGTACTGGATATGACATAAGATGAGTCCGGCAGAACAGTTCTCATGTAATTAACGAACACTTCAATCTCTTCACGCCTCACCACCACTTCACGGTATTTATCCCCTTTAGTCGTATGATAAGCGATCGTATAAAACAGATGTGTAGTGCCATTATCGTCTTTGTATTCAGACTCTTTGATATGCTCCATCTTGAGGCTCATCACTTCATCAGCCCGTGCACCACTTAGACAATAAAGCAAAACAATTAAGGCATTGCGATAAGCATAACGCTGCGAACTCTTTGGAAAATGCTCTTTAAAAACTTCCGGCCAATGTTTCATAAAATCGATAAGCTCTTCGAGTTCATTTTCGGTGACGAAGTCAGTGCTCCGTTTTTGGACCTTGATCTTGGTGAAGTATTTAAAGAGGGGAGTGAAGTCTTTGTTTTCTTTATTGTTTTCACTAATGAACAGCAACAGCTGTTTAAGTACCGTCAAACGGTGGGAAATGCTTTTCTCATAGCGATAGACGATAGAGAGTTTTGCGTCGTTTTTCCCTCGGTTTGCTTTACGATTGGAGAGGACTTGATGATACTCTTCGTTCGAGATCTTTTTAGCTTCGAGATCTTTAGAGGCAAGATGTTCTTGATACCACATAAGATAGTTATTGATGAACTTTGCGGACAGCCCTTCCAAATCCATGATTGAATCGTACTGATGTGCAAACTCGATAAGAGGGGTCAATGCTTCGCCATAGGACTTGCGTGTTTTATCACTTACCCCTTGAGCCACTTTTTCGGTAATGTAGCGATCGCGCCAGGCATCTAGATCACTGACTAACCCTTTACCGGTACAAAGATCCCATTCGGCGAGGTCGTCTTGGAAGTGGGCGGGGGACATTTAATCCAATCCATCCATTAAAGTATTATCAAATTCTTCGATCAATTCTTTATCTGCATTTTTGAGTTTTTCAAGTGCATTATGGAACTGTTCACTTGTAACATGATTAATGGCGTTTTTGCCAGTTGCTTTTTCTTTTTTTAATTCTTGACAAGTTTTATTACCTGTTTGACCATTTAACATTCCGCAAAATTGCATCATATTCTTTACAGTATCGCTATTCTTGTCTAACTTATTCATCAGAGTATTTTCAAACCAAGAGATTCATAGTGCTTGAATTTAGAATCATCAGAGACCAAAGTGTACCCATGATGAATACAGTCATTAATAATCAAACGATCAAATGGATCTTTATGATTTGTTATTTGCGGAAGCTTATAGACACCGGACATACTTTTGGTATCAATAGTATGGGTTTCGATTCCCATCTTTTTTGCAACATCAGGCAGTTCATCGGGATTCAACCCTTCCAGTTCTAATTTGCCAAGACTAAATTTAAGTGCGATTTCCCAAAAACTGATATTGCTCACATAAACCGAGTTTTTAGGGTCTTTGAGTAAATCTAACTTCTTTGCATCAATCTTATCGGGATCGAATATAAGCCATAAAAGAATATGGGTATCAATGATGTATTTCATAAGCCTAACAACTCTTCAGTACTCATTTCAAAGTCATCATTAAATTTTACATGCCCTCGATTTTTATACAACCCAAAGACTCTCTCTTGACTTTGATCCAATGCAGCATCATAGGGGATAATCATTGCCACTTTTTTATGATTTTTTCCATATTCAACGATAAACGTTTCCCCTTCTTGTTGAACCAACTGTAAAATGTTAGAAAAATCGCTTTTTAATTGTCCAACTTGAATCGATTGCATTGTATTCTCCTTGCTTTATATTAGAATCATAATATCATTTAGTTGTCAACTTGTCAAGAAAAACTCTGTACAGAAAACGGAAAATATAGCACGTTAATAAAATCAATCATTCTTCATAGACAAGTCTAACAATATAGACTTATACCAATATATAGTCTAATAATAAAACTATAATACAGATTAATAGACTATAAATACCAATAATAACACCATTACCATCTAAAATAAGAGATTATCTCCATTAAATGACCTCTATGTTTTGAATAAAACAATTCTTTTTACTCTTTGTTGCTATTAATCCTTGAAGAATTATAGCAAAAAAGCACTATACATACAAGATAATATTGTATTATCTTAGTATTAATAACAAAACGAAGCCATATTGTGCATCAACATTCCAACTGATTGCTCCATATAGCTAAAGCGTATTATCTATGTTATATAAATATTTATAGTTTCAATAATGTCATTATTATTGACTATATACGCATTTATAGCTATTATACTTCTATTATATAGCCATAAAGCATTACTAAAAGGAAATAATCTCATGAATAATGCAAAAATAGACCGTAGAGTCGTTTTAGATAGCAATAGTCTCGAAGAACTTTCTAAAATCGCCAATTCACTTGATTTAGACAAAGGGGTTAATGAGCGAGAACGTTTAGGAGCGGCAATTGTGAGTTTGCTCGAAATCAAACGACAATTTGATAAAGAGTTCATTGAATTGGATCAAACAAGTAAAGAACGGATCCATACGATGATCGGGTTTGGGGAATATGCTTCCAAAGAGGCAGTGGTTACCTCATCGATCGAAAAGTTATTCGCCGAGCATCGAGAGAAAATAATCAAGAAGATTGAGGCACTATAATTATTACACGCACTTGAGTTTGATGATTCTATGTTGCGAATCGATGTTATTAATAGCATCTTCAAGATTGAATCCCAGATGAGCCAAAATCAATTCCATATCATCGACGATTTCATGCCGTCTTTTTCGGCTACTGTGAAATGGTTTATGATGGGCATTGTCATTACGAGACTTTCGTATCGACTCAAGCATGGTCGTCATCGATTTTTTACCAATTTTCTTGAGCTTATACCCTTTAAACTCTTTTTCTTCAAATAGGTCTGCTAAATCCGCCCAAAAAGAAATATAGAGTGTCTTCAATCCGCCAAGCAATATATAATCGAAAACCTGAAATGTATCCAAATTCCGTATGTCTTCACCATCTAGTTTGATTATTTCGGTTGATTTATCTAAGGTGTGCTGAATTTTTGGAGGAACTAAAGAGGGGGTATGGAACCAATCATCTTGATCTGGAGAACTGTATTTTTGAGATAAAACAACTGCAGCTTTTGAACGGATCGCGGTCTCAAAAATATTGAACAGTAAAAACATCACTTGATGCTCTTTGATATGCTTATTGTACAGTCCCATCAAAAAATCAAAATCTGATACTATAGACTTTTCAGGATTGGTCGTTTTGATATGGGCAAATTCTTTAATAGCAATTTTGAAATAAGCTTGATTGACAAGATCACCGGCTTTTCCAAATTTGAAATATTCGGTGTGTGTATTATCGATATTTAACGCCGTACATAACTCAGCCAATACTTTATCGTGCAGCGTCAATTTTTTCCCTTTATTGCTATTTAACTTTTTTTATTCTATCATTCCAATACTTAGGCTTTCTAACGGACGCACATTGTCTGGTACTGCTTGCAGCTGAAAGCCAAGTCTTTCGTGTCATTTTTTTACTCACGCCTCTTTTTAACCCATCCAGTTTAACAGTCAAAATGCGCCTTTAAAATCAAAGCAAAATTGTATTAAGTTTTAATTTATAACTAATATTATTTTAGTTATTTACTATATTTATTTTAGGTGATTGATAATACTTATTTTATTAAAATCTATAAAATGTGCTATAATTAATAATTACAACAAAATAAGAGTGTTTATGGTTACAGGAAAAACATCTATTAAAAGCATTTTAGACCTGATTTCAAGAAAAAAAGAGTTGAATATTTATGTAAATCGTGAAAAAAATAATGAAGCTCTTATGGAAAAAGTCGGCGATGAATTCATAAAAATCTTAGCAGTTGAGCCTTTAATATTCTTTCATAATAACCAAAATTTAACTGACCAAATAGACTTTGACTTGTCTGATCTATCTGATCATATTTCCCATATGAATGACTCATGGAAAATTAATTTTTTTCGACTCCTAAATGACAAACAAGTTGAACAAATTGAAATAAATTGGATAGGAGTTTATTCTCATGAATCTAACGGGCCAGATTATGAAAGTGTAAAAATAATCGGTTTGCTCAATACTCTCAACGTTCCTGGAAAAAACACATGGAAACCTGATTTTGAATGGGTAGAAGATCATCTGATAAACCTAAGATCATCCACAATATTAAAATTTTTGGATCATATTCCCACAAAATCTTTTTTTGGTTACTTGTTTAGTAATCATGCAAAACGGAATATTCGTTCCTATAAAAATACCCTCAATTTTTTCGAATTACCTTCTCAGATCGACCTTTCTGATAAACGTTTTCACAGAGTGCTTGACTACACCATCCGATGTTCTCTATGCAATGCTATTCATCATGTCTATTTATCCCACCACAAAACTCACAAAAAATTTATTGAGAACAAAGCGCTTTTTTCAAACTGTAAAAGTACTAGAGAAATTCTAACAATTGATGGTGATCGTATCTATTTACGATGCGGGCATTTTGGGCATGAGTACTCAAATCCAAAAAGACCTGATTTTTCAATCAGTGCAAAAAAATACAAAATCAACACAAAACAATTGACAGATGAAGATTATGACAGAATTTACCTCTTCATCCGTTCTATGAATACGTATGATACGAACTATGCTTATAACCGTTTAGAGAATGAAAACGAAATCAAGACGATCAAACATTCAGAATATTTTAACTACATAGAAAATCTCAATGAACGATGATCTATCAATTTGTAGTCAGATTTTACTACCATTTTTAGCGGACGATGAAGTCCTGAATGAATGTAATTCAAAGCACACTGCGACTGCGTTAGTGCAATTTTTACAAATGGTATCTTCAATGGAAGATGATGCGAATGTTTTTCAATCAATATTGGAATCTGCTAAGGTTACGGATACGATGAACCTTGCTCAATACCGTAATAGTGTTATGAATCTTGTGGTTGATAAACAATTAACATCATTAAAACAATACAAAAAACAGTTCAATAGCGAACAGCTGATTTATGTTTATTACGCTTTGTCAAAACAAATATTGGCACGAACATTAGATCCTGAAAATTCCAAAGAAGTCAAATTCATCTATCAGATGACTTTGACTTTGCACCGCTACATACTCTTATACGTCACAAAAAAATCTACCCCTATTCAAACATCTATCAAAGATACAACTAAAAATTTAATACGCATCAATGACATCTTATTAAATGTGCTTGGAAACAAGCATCTTGTTCCCCATTTGTATGATTGGTTATTTAGCGGACACGAAACACTCAATTCCATTGATTTCTATTTACACATTGTCAGAATGATAGTTAATCATCCAAATACTTTTGTCTTATATGGAGGGGGTAAAAATTCTGATCATAAATATCTGAAAATTGAACGTGGAAGTGAAAGTTTTCAAATCGATTTTAGTGGAAGGGTTAGTAATGCAGGGGCTAAAAAAAAGAAAAGCGATCATACACAAAACAAAGATATTTCTGGCATAGAATCTGCAGCTAATCCATCTGACCAAGCATATAATATCAACTATAGCGGTTTTTTTAAAGATGCCAAAAAACATATAGAAACTATCATAGAAGCTAAGCCTGGAAAATCCGAGAATAGCAAATCAGGAAATGGGGGAAATTCTTACGAAAGACACCCTACTCCTCCTGAACCGTTTGAGGTTTTCAATGAATCCATAATTCCCGCTCTTTTTAATGACATTGATTATGCCGATCAGGCTTTTTACCCAAAAGAATCAAGCCGATTTCCCCATACAATCAAATTCCTCGAAGACGTTGAAAGCCTATCTGAAGAAAAAAAGAAACCGCCTACACTTCGGCAGCAGATGAAGCACTGCAAGGCATTTTCAGCAGCGGTGACCAAATACAGACTCCTTTTAACTACAGACTACGACACGCCGACACTTTCACAGCTATCGTTTTTCTTACAAACGTTATTAGAAAAGCCATTCACAAAAAACAAAGTTGATTCGACCTTATACAGTGAACAAGATATTCAGAGAATTATGTTGGTGGCATGCATAGTGACCGGGATAGAATACGACCGATTGATTCAGATATTGGAACGTTCAAGCAACAGTAGAAACAGAGTTGAAATTATAAAAGAGAAATATCTTCATCTACAACTTGATGAATCTTTGCAGGTTCAAGATGACTTGAATGAAAATTTATTTCACAAGACGGAACGAAATATTACCTATAAGCTTCCGTATATCCTTGATTTGCTACTAGATGATGTCATCAAACATTTTAACCAATATCATTTTTTGAAAAATGCAAATCAAAAAGAATTTATTGAATCATACATTCAAGATATGGCTGTGAAAATACATTTCAAACCTAAAGATCTCTGGAGACTCTCTCTTACTTACCGGAGAGAAGAGCTGACCAGTGATGTCAATGCCATGTACGCCATGGGTAAGTTTCAGCAAAATGACAAACCTCGGATGCATTATCATACAACACCGAAACGATCAGTCATACATAGCAAATGGCTTGAGAAATATTCCGAAATACTTGGTACGGAATCTCTGCTGGCAACTGCGATGGGGCTCAACCCTTATCAGCCAAAACCGGTGAGCAAAGAAACGGGCACCGAATTAACTGGAAGCAAAAAATATATCAAAGACGAAAGCCTTACATTGTTTTTCAAAGAGATCTCTTCGCTCTATTTCAAAACTAACGACCCTTACATTAAACATAATCTGCTCTCTATCCATTTGCGATACGCCATGAGCGTTTTGTTAGGTACCAGAGAATACAACGGATCGGATCATTTTTCCAAGATCAGTTATTCCATAGGCGTGATGATAACTTCAGAAAAGGCACAAACAGAACTCTCCGGCACACGGATTATTCCAATGTGCAAGACAATCGTTGATATGATCCGAAACTACATACACTATTGCCAGCTACACTTTAAAATAACACCGCTGCAACCATTTTTATTTAGATCTATTTCTAAGACAAAAGATTGGAAACCTTACCCTTCAGAAATTACATTTAAAGCATCCATGAAAGAATTTACCAGTGATATGTTGATAGCTTCTATGTATGACAACATTTCCACATTTATCAGAGATGTTCCTTTGAATATCGGACGCTATATCGCTTCGAACCATTTTGAGAAAATGGGGTTAAACTACCATTATCTCGAAGCGTACTTGGGGCACTATTTTGCTGGAGCCGAACAGCACGGCAAATTTTCCAGCATGGACACTCAAGAGTACATACGGTCCATCGCAAACATGACTGAATCATTTGCACACAGATATGGCATCAGGAAGCTGATCAATGTTTGAATCCTCTCTGATGCTGTTTATAGAAAAAGCAAAAAAACATCCATCAATTCCTAAAAACTTTATTGATTCGGTAGTATTGGTTTTAAACCGAATTCATAATAACACAAATGCCAAAGAAGTTGAAATCATCAATCAAAAATTTGTGTTTAACACATCATTCATCGAGTATTTTGCCAATATCATTGATCTACCAAAGAGCTCAGACAACACCATATATTACAAAAATTTTCTACGATTAAAAAAATTCAAAATCATCCACCAAAAGTCATCTGATTTTTATCCAAACAGACTGCGGCTGCTTTCCATCAATCCTAATCCGATATCATTGCTACATGAAGAGTTCAGTCAAATCGATCAGTACCTTGAAGCAAAAAAAGCGTTTTTGCATGATCTTGATTCCATTCAAGACAAATATACACTTATTGGCGCTTTATCCATTTACTTGCATTATTACCATTTTCCCAATTTCACCAAAAAAGAGCTCTATTCCCTTTCAAGATGCCATTACTCAGTTATAGATTCAAATCGTGTCTGCCTGTTTTATCCTAAACGTTCCCCTCTTGCGTTAAATGACAGTGGAAATACCTTCTATCAATCCGTTCTGCTCGATGAAATTGCATCAAAACTATTTCTTTACGACAAAAATCTCTTTACAAATCTCGACACTGCTTATATTTATAAACAATTATCTTCCTACCAAAAAATGGTATTTTCTTATATGAGCTCTGATGCTATATCCATCGCCCGTAAAAATCATTTTTTGTTTTCCCATACCCCTGTAGAGTATTCCATCAAAAATAAATCACTTCGCCCTCCTATGCTCTGTTTTAATGAAATCAAAGCTATATTTCCCCAATGTTCTGAAAGTGGAATCGGTCAAATTGAATCAAAACTAATTAATAAAGCCAGCCTCAAAGCCTCCTCAATCAGCCTCAATGAAGAAAATGACGACGACGATTTCATGGAAGACAATTCAGAAATTTGGTGGTCATATTCGGATATGTTCGCATTTAAAGAACTACTCAAGACTCAAAAATCGATACATAAATCGATTTTAGAAAATGCGTTAAAAGAATTGGATTCCCATAAGGAACAAGCTGATACTAGAGGTGATATTCACTCCAAGATGATATTTGAATTTCTTTACCATTTGGTCATTCGGCTTGATGGCAAACACAAGATCAGGCAAAAAACATTCAAAAATTATTTCTCAACACTAAGAGTCCATTTATTCAATAAAGTCAAAAATCTCGCAAATCCGCAAAATTATGAGATTCGGAAAATCATTCAATATCTTGAAAATAATGGGTATAAAAAGAAAACTGTTTTTAAGATCAAGTACCTAATTCGGCGTTTTTATCGCTTCCATTCTCATAATGGGATCAACATCGATATCGCGTTGAACAGCTATTCGAAGTCACTTGTTTTTGATTTTGAGATTGATTCCATTTTAGAAGAGCTTGAAATTGATTTCCGGCTTCAGCATAATTTTAAAAGAGAAGGGAAGTGGGTCAGATTACAACTACTCCAACAAAAAGTGCTTGTATTATTGACTTTCTATACTGGAATGAGAAAAAAGGAGATCCTTTCGCGTTTATGGAAAGATTTCATGCTTTTTGGCAACGAAATCATAGTGGATGTCAATAATGAAGGAATGAAGCCTCTTGGATGGAATTTGAAAACAAGAAATGCAAAACGCAAAATATCTGTAAAGATTCCTATTCCTCACCACCTTGAATTGATCAAAGAGTGGTATGATCTTCGCTCCTCCACCTCCAAAAGCGGGTATTTATTTGTAACACAAAAAAGCAACGGATCCCCTAAGGTCAAAGAACCTCTACCAGAATCTATTATTGAAATTTTTAACACAATTATTGCAGAGAAAACAGGTCGATATTGTACTTTTCATTCATTAAGACATTCATTTGCGACTTATGCTTTTTTAGAAATCTTACGCTTAAAACAAAACTTTCCGTATGCAATCATCGAATTAGCTGTCAAACTTGGTCATGAAACACCTGAAACAACTATCAATACCTATGTTCATTACGATGTTGCGCAGCTTCTCCAAACGGATGTTAGCGTTCCTCAATGATTTTTAAACACTCCGCATCATCCGCCATCTCAATCGTATAATGCTCGATTGAGAGTTCAATGGCACGTTTAACCTGATACGCTTTTTTCTCATCTAGCGAAAAACACTCTATTAACAGATCAACCGCTGCATGTGGCATCGTAAAACGCCATTGATGCTCGTCGTAAGATTCACCACAGCGGTCAGTATCATTTGGATGGGAGGTAATGAAGTTGCCTCGCCTATAGTAACGTATCTGAGGATCATCTTCACCCTCGTAGATGCGAAATAGCTCCTCTTTTTTTTGATTGTGTTGTTTTTTTGGAGAGCGTTTATAGCGGATAACATAAATTATCAAGCCCAATAGTACAATGATATTTAGAACCATCCAAGTATTACTCATTTTAGTTTTTCCTTAATCGTTTTGAAATGATTGGTTATTGAGAGCGGTTTAAAAAAGATTCAATACCCTTCTGGAAAACGCACTCTGTGGATAAAAGATAATGGTGGCGGCCGTAAATGCAAACACAAATAAAAAAAATGCCACCCCAAATTCTTGAATACTGTGCACTCCTACCCCTGCAAAAAGTGCAGGGATAAAAAAGATCAAAGCACTCATCCATTGTTTAATGCGCATCGGTTTGTATATCCCTTTTTTAGTTTGGCACATATCAATGATTGCATCGACTCAGCGGCAGTTTCTGCACTGTCATAAATCTCACTAATCACTCCGGTGGGCTTGAGTTTCTTGATCGAACCATAGGTACGGACTACCATCCACTCAGAAAAGAGGTTTGGAATTAGCTCAATCGTGTAATACCGTATCCTACCCTTAACGCTTCGTGTCATCGTCATTTTCATAATCGTGTTTCCCGAATTTTGCATCTTTAATAGCACTCACTTTGGATCCATCTTCCATTAAATGACCTACGTTTTTGGATTTTTGGTACGCATCGATCTGCTCTTGGGTGATACCGCTTTCACAGTACCCCCGTTTCATATCCTTGTTGTTCAGATATCGCCCGACCAAACCCAGCAAACCAATAATGGCTAATGTAGCGGCGATGATAGTTGTGGGATTGATCTGATCATCGAATCCGTAGGTTTGTCCGTATTGGTAGATAGCCAGCCCATAGATTTGCACAAGTACCAGCAGTGTCCAGTAGGTTAGAAATTTAGACATTCTTTTGCTCATGGTGTACCTCCTTCATGTATTCATCACTCGATTCATAATAATCTCCTACAAACTCATTCCACTCTTTGAGCTCCGGATCGTTTTTATAGAGTTCCGCCATCGCAGCAGCTCCTTTTTCGATTGTGGCTTTACGTTCCTCACGGGCCTTGGTTTTTTTGTGTCTCTCGCCCAGCTGTCGAAACATCCAAGCCATCCATCCAAAAATACCGATCAATATACTCGTTCCGATAATGATCTGCGTTGTTATACTGATACAGTGCGGTTCGCTGCTGTTGAGTATTTCACACTGATCTTCAAGAATCTCTACTCCTCGATTCCCCTTAAATAGGTATTGCCCTTTGTGCTCCCATCCACTGCTCTTAGAGATGAGAAGCGGATGGGCATTATCATCTTTACAGATAACCTCCCCTCCCCTATCAAAATGATTCCCATAATAACCCTGCCTATCGTTTCGGCTGCAGATATCGTCTCCCCAGACCATAACTAAAAGTAAAAACAACCCAACTATCGGGACGATCATCTCTTTGAGAAACGTTACGCTCACTGCACCCACCAAGAGTATCAGCCCCATCAATGCCATCATATCCATATCAAAGTGACTCATTTTTCCCCCTTATGCCGCAATCGGCCCTTTTAATGTATTTCGTGCTGCTTCCTCAAACCAGCTCATATCAAATTCTGCAGCTTTAAGCAGTTCGTCGTAGAGTTTTTGCTTGTAGCATTGGATATGTTTGAATCGCTCAGAGAGGAGACGATGGAGATTTTGGCTCCCGGCAAAGAGTAATAAAGCAATGATCTTCTCATTCACCTCTTTGATGTTGTTGGGATAAGGTTTCATCATCGGTGCAGTACCGCTGATGGCACATAGGTATCCATAAGTCTCTCCGCGTGTGAGAGGCATCAATGCGCTCACCAGCTCCTCATCGCTGATTTGGGAGGCATGGGCAAGAATCTGTTTGGTCCAGTTTGCATTTTTAGCGTGTTTGAGTCTGACGTTAAATGCAAGAGCGTCTACTTGAGATAGGTAAGCACGCTTCATCCACAAAAACTGAATCCGATCGAACATCTTAGAAAAAAAAGCTCCAATGCTTTTGGTGTCGATCCCCATGTTGTCATAGACAAAGACGCAGTTACGGTGTTGATGCTCGATCGCATGGGTAATCGCTTCAATGAGGGCGAACTCTTCGGCTTCGTGTACATTCATGGCGTGGACAAATACAGAATGGCTTTGGTTCGTATAGAGGTTTTTTACCCCTATTCCCGCCTCTTTGGTGAGGTGGTCATACGACGCATCACTGAGATATATGACATTATTTTCCATGGGGTGTCTCCTCCTTTTGGGAGTGTTCTGCATGCTTTTCCTCTTCATGCATCGTTTTAAGATCCCGTATACACTGACGGCTTTGCTTTAAAAGGATCCACAGTGTGACCAACATCGAGAGAACCATAAAGAGCAAGCTTGCTGCCAATAGCCATTTCATCGCTACACCTAGCCCAACTCCCACACTTAAAACTAAATACCCGACACTGATTAGATAAAGTCGTTGACGCCGTTCATGTATGATAATCCGTAGCATCAAAACACTAAGTCCCCAGTAAAAAAGACTTAGAAAAACGATATCACTCAGCTCTTGTGTCATCTTTTTCCTCCTCAACACCTAGCGTCACCGCCCGCAGTGTCATCAACACACCTATGAGTGTGACTAAGACCATCCAATACGGAACACTTGAGGGTTCTGGAAAAGCTTTTTCAATCACCCTACACACTCCAGGATCATTAATGATTACATCCCCTTTCACAAATCCGGTCCCCTCCTCATATCTCCACCCACTTAAGCGATCAACCCTAGCACTCTCCCCTCTCCATAAACCGCAGGACAATGCCTGCCCCTTATGAAACTGCTCCATCAAAAAACGCTCACCTAGGTAGTGTGTGTGGTTAGTGTAGGCAATGGTAAATACTCCCACAATCACCACTATCCCGACAAAAACAAACTCAGCCCCTCTTCCATAGAGGATAAATCCAGCTCCTATGAGCAGCAATACACTCAACAGCCACACTTCACCGGTACTGGTAACCAACATCTCAGGATGCATCTCATCTCTCCTCGTAAGAGTATGAGAGCACAGCAGAGCGTTCATGGATACGATAATCTTTATACTGACACAGATACACACTTCGAATTTCGCGTTTCAATACACCGCACACGTTGTACCAGGTGAATCCGAAAAAACTTTTTTTATGAATTAGCTCTTGGGGATGGAGGCAAAGAATCTTTTCATAATCCAATCCCATCCCTTTATGTTCGGTATAGAGAGTTTGTTCCCCTTCAATTTCATATCTCTCCTCAACAGAGTCATACCGCATTATCGCGTCACGGAAAATTTTATGCTGCTCGTCACACTCCACAAAATAAAAACGCTCCCCCTTAGGGTTGATCAGGATCTCTTTTTTCCCTTCATCAATGAGTAAATCGATATCGCTAAAACACACATGGCTCATGAAATCTCCTTTTAGTATGAGTAAAAATAAACATACGTTTATAATTTAAGTAATTATATACTCATATATAAACAATGTCAACACCTGATATACTTATATGATTATATTTAATCACAATTTATTACCTATATGTAAATTTATGACATTTTGCTAAGCGGGTAGTTGTTAGAGACAGTATTCTTACAAAGTAAACATTTGATTATTTAATGCATTATTTAATACACAAATAGTGTATTTTTAGTCATTTAGTAAACATTTGATGTGATTTAGATAGAATTTTATAAACGAATAAGTATTTGGGAACCAATGGACAAACACGCTTTTAACGACTTACTTAAAATTGCAGGGCTTTCTAAAAAGGAATTTGCCGAGATTTTAGGGACGACCGGCGGTACGATCAGTAACTGGGGGAATGAAGATCGCGAGATCCCTTATTGGGTAGAGTCGTGGTTGAGTCTCTATATTGAGAATCAGCACTGCAAGAAGATCAAAGAAGCGATTAGTAAAAGCGGTGTATGCAATTTAATGGATAAAAAACCCAAGTGAACTTTCTAACCTTTGACTCTTTTATCTCAATTCCGATACTGATTGCTCTGTATTACCTGGGAGCATTGATGATCCCTGCCCTGCTTTGGTACAAGCGTATATGGGTTATTAAAATAGCCGATGCATTGATGCAAACATTCCCCATTTCCACCTCACGGCTTGTTCTGGGGTTCATGGTTTTATTTATCGGATTTGAGATACTGTGGCGAATGATGTTTGAGATGTTTATCGGGTATTTCAAGATGATTGAGTATTTACGCCATTTGGCTTATTGAAATTTTAAAATTACGTTTACTAAAACCCTCTCATCCATCTAGGTACCATAGCGCCTTCCCCCTGTTCCCAATGCATTATCGATTTGAGTGATCAATTTTTCAGACTTTTTAGGAATCGTTCAGAGATATAAACACCATATTTGATAATAATGTAGGTCACTTAATGGAATGTGTAGGTCATTTAATGGAGCGAACTTATTGGTTCATACTACGTGAATTATCGGTATTTACGTCATTTCACGCTTTTTTTAAAGCTATTTACATAAAAAATGCAAACCCATAAGTTACCTATTTCCCTTTGATAGGGTATTTTGCGTAGGTCAAATAATGTACTCACTTTTTTTATGTAGGTCAAATAATGCCAGCAATTCAAAAATGTAGGTCATTTAATGGAATACAAGCCTTCGATGGTTATTTCATAACTATTATTAACCGATTGCTTATCTGTAAAAGAAATATTTGCCATTTAATGATTCAAAATTACTTTTTTCACTTCATATCTAGTTTTTTAACGTGCACAAATTCATTATATTCTCATAAATACCTGTATTTTAATAAGTATTTATTATTGGTATGTCGGTCATTTAATGGGAAGTGTAGGTCATTTAATGGGATTTAGCGATATGTGTAGGTCATTTAATGGGAAGTGTAGGTCATTTAATGCACAGATATCCCTATTTTAGGGACTTTGCGTTTTTACTCTATAGAGTATTATAGATTATATAGAAATCTATAGTAAGGGGGCGAGGCTTTTGTGCCTCCCCTCCCCTATTTTGAGAGCAAAGACTGAAGAGGAGCAGAAAAAGTGATTTTTGCATCTTCTTGTTTGCGATATAAAATCTTTTTGATCTTTTTTCGTCCAGATTCAGTTACTTCTTCTTCAAGTGTAGAAATACCAAATTTTTCCAGGGTGTCTATATTTGATTCAATTTCACGACGAGCAGTTCTTATGGCATTTTCACTGTCTTGAGGGTAACCTACTGTTGTTAATAGAGCTTTTATTTCCATCTTTGAAGCATCCTTGTGTGTCCAAAAGAAACGGACAATCGCTCTGAGTAATGCGCTTTGAATAGTTAACAACTTATCTAACTCATCAATATAACCGATAGTTAATTGACCTTCAATGTAGTTTCTATATTTTGAAGAGAATACAATTTTAAATTCACCTGTCTCTGGGATTGCACCATCATCTTCGAGAATTTGAAATGCGTAATATTTTTTACTATGGTCTTCCATTTCTATGGACGTATTACGAATTTCCCGAATCTTTGTCCGTAGCCATGTATGATTTGAACCGGCTGTATTTCCGTATCGTTTTAAAACATCCGTTTCATTAAAAAATACAGCAACACTACCGCCTTCCAATTCTTCGATATTATTAGCAGATGCAAAAATACAGTCTAATAAATCTCTGTGGACTTGAGTTAAAATATTACCAGTAACAAGAACTTTTCCCCATGATGTACTAATCGCACGAGAGCGTTTGTTTTTAATGAAATTTTTGTAAATAAGACTTGTTGAAGAAACTTTTTCAATAGGTGCCCATAGGCCAGTTCTGAGTTCTGAAACAGAAACGTTAGATCGTTCCATTTTTGAAATAATGTCAATCTCAAATTTACTTTGATTCGGGGAATCTTTTCTTTTTGCCATCTAATCTCCAATAAATACTGAATTGAATCGTTCAGAACGACCAGAAGTAGTTGAATTATCTTTGCTAGGGAAAATTTGTCGTTCAACTTCGTTTGATTTTAAAATTGCGCCTGCATTATAATTATCTTTCGCGAGACGAACAAGTCGCATATGTAATTTTGATTCATCAATCTCTTTGTCTTTGTTTCGTATGCGATCAACTTCATAATGAAGGCGTGCCGCATCAACTATAGCCCCTGCTCCACGAGAGCCAGCAGTTCCTTTAGTTGAATGATGAATAAAAACAATAGTTTTTTCGTTTTTTCCTGCATATTCAGTAAATAGTTGCATGAAAAATCGAGCATGTCCATTATTGTTTTCATCGCCTCCAAAAAAAGCAATAAGCGGATCAAGGATTATCAAATCATAAGGATCAAAAACTTTTTTCATATCATGCCAAATAGGATCTGTTGTTACTTTATTTCCAATAATATTTAGTAAATGTGGAGTTGCGTCATCTGCAATATCTATTTTAAGATTTGGTATAGAGTTTTCAAGTACACCTGAAAGAATTTTATTTAAACGTGATTTAGAAAGAGTTTTTGGATCTTCTGAAAGCCATAAAAATGCTCTGGATGTTTTGTTTTGAATACAAAAACGAGCGGCAATTTGTAAAACGGTCCAAGTTTTTCCAGAACCTCCAGGTGCTGTAACTAATGAGACAGTGTTACGAGGAATAGGAAGCCAATCTTTTAGAATGAATTCAACTTCTTTTTCTTCAATTTCCTCATGATTCGTAGGATGTGGCAATCGTCGATCTATACTCATCCCCTCTTCAAGTGCTACAATTAATTCTTTGGCCGCATTTATTGGATCTTCTGCTTGGGCAGCTTTTTTAAATTGTGTTGATAGTCCTAAAAGAGTTCTTCTATCTTTATATTTTGCAAGTTCTTGAATATAAGGTGTAATACTAGCTATTGGGTTTGCAGTTAGAACTTCAATCATTACTCTTTCATCAAATTGTCCGATTCGATTTAATTCAGATCTCAAAAATTCTTCATCAATGGGTTTATCCATCGCAGTTAAATTGATCATAGCAGTATAAATATTTTGATGGGCAACAAGATAAAAATACTCACGTGAAAGTTGATTCGATATATATGTAAAATCGCTAGGATTAAAAATAATAGAAGACAATATAGATCTTTCAAATGGTATATTATAGATCTCTAACTCGTCATTCATAACTTCCCCTACTTACCTATATTCACTTAAT
>NC_014763.1 GCF_000183725.1 Sulfuricurvum kujiense DSM 16994
TGGATGGGGTGGGCGGGATTTCCTTGAAGGGAGTCTTTTAACTTGTCTCACTTACTGATGGTCTTTTTGGTGCTGATGGTGCTTGCACCCGCTCTGCATTAATCAAAAACGAGGGAATAATCACCCCTCGGACTATCTGCTACGCTCAAAAGCTCAAAAATGCCTCTAAAAGCGTTTTTTACCTCCAAAACGTAAAATCCCCCTCTTTTTCTCTCAAAATCGTTTTTAGGGCTGTTTCTGTGATTCTTACTGAGGCTTTTAAGCCGAAGAGAGGAACGAAGTGACGGGAGCTTATCTTAACGCAGTGATTTAAACACGATCAGCTCTTTCGTGGGGTCGAAGTATTGGCGAAGCAATGGAAGATTAACCCCTCGTTCTCAATGATCGCATTTTCTCTTTTCACCGCTTCCCAAATGCTACTTTTTTAGGGTCAAAAATAATAAGAGATTTCGGCCCGAAATCCGTCTTTATTTAAATACACCGTAGGGATAAACTTATTAGAGACTTTTATTAGATACTATTATAGGGGGTGTGAAAAACCCTCTCAAACGCCCTACACAAGGGGCTTAGCTGGAAATCTTTTAACGGGTGAATTGTCGTATTTTAACGGGTGAATTGTCGTATTTTAACGACCAAAACCGTTTTTTAGAGACCTTTTTATATTAAGGTCGCTTTAATATTTAGCGTCCTATACTTTTATAAAGTCTTTATATTACAAATGAGGTCGTTAAAATGAACCCGAGAGAAGCAAGAGAGCTCCTACAAAAGCAAAAAGAGGAGGAGGTTAAAGACCTCGTAAAGATATCGAATAGCCTCGTCGAGGGCTTCGTATCCAAAAGCAACGCCGTTGCCCTAAAGATGCTTTTCTATATCGCCAAACAACAGTATAAAAAAAACGAGTGGGACATCGTGGAGTTTACGCTATCGGCGGATGATTTTGCGAAATATTGCAACCTAGATCACCGCATAATAAAGGACAATATAAAAACAATGCGTAGCACTTCTGTAACGTTCGTAGAACGGGACAACAAAGGACGTATAACGGTCGAAGAGGGTATTGTGATCGTTCCGAGATCAAGATACGACTACACCACAAAAACCATAGAAATTACCATGTTTAAAAAGATCCTCGATTTAATCCTCGAAGTAGAGGAACGGTTCACAACCATAGACGTTAAAAACGTCATGGAGCTGGAGAGCAAATACAGCATCCGCATGGCGATGATTTTAGAGCAGATTTTCGGATTTAAGGGCAATCCTGAGAATTGGGACGTACAACAGCAAAAGAAGTTTTCTCTCGATGATTTAAACGATTTGTTTGGTACAAAGTACAAAAACTTCACCGATTTTGAACGTAAAGTTCTCAAACCGACAAAAGAAGAAATGGACGATAAAAGCGAGATCAGCTTTTCATACGTCATTAACAAGGGGTACAACTCTCCCCTTGATCGAGGACGACCGAAAGCTCTTTCGGTCACGATTAAACTCGTACAAAACAAACTTCGACAAAGGAGATTATTTTGAACGAAAAGCCTTCCATTGAGCAATGGGACATGATGCGATATTTTCTATCGAAACTCAATATTGATGAACCATTCGATCAGATTACCTGGGCGCAACAAATCAAACATATACAAGATACCGAAGGTTACTCACTAGATGACATTCGCTTTGTAATTGATTGGCTATCCAGTAGTAAAGGAACATGGTTTAAGAAAAACATACCTGATGCGTATATGCTTCGGAAACATTTCAAAACTATGCACGAAATAACTTGGGAAAACTCAAAAAATAAGCGAAAGGAGGAAAAATGCTAACCGAATCAGTCCGTGACATTATCGACATCGTTACCGTAGTGCTTTTGGCTTATCTCGTTTTTAAAAAAACGCCTACCCGAAATTAAAGATCGATTACCCTAAAAAAGTAGCTTTTGCTTTGCATTTGCCAAGATCAACAACAACGGAACGCCCGGAAAAATCTTTGATTTTGGAGGCTGTTGTTGATCGCGGAATGAGTGCAACGAATGGAGGGTAAGGATGATTTGCCCCGGCACGCCCGGAGAGAGCAACGCGAACGGAGGCTAGGCAAATAATCCGCGCAGTGAGCGAAGCGAACGGAGGGGGGGTGTCAGCCGATAAATAGCGTGGAATTTTCGCAGAAAATTAGAGCGTAAATTTATCGTGCGCCCGACTAAGATAGGGTGGCAAATTCAGCTTAGTTTTTGAGGCGAAAGACGAGGAAAACGGTCATTGCAGATACGGGAGTAAATGCAATGAAAGCTTAATTTGGGAGCGGGAAAATTTGGAATGAAAACAATAAGCTAAATGCTTATTTTTGAAATTTCATATTTCTCTCGTCCCACGCTATCTTAGTCGGGCGTTAGCCAGACACCCCCCTAGAGGGCAACGCCCGATAATCAATAAGCAGAGCGCAACGCAAATTTATGCGTTGCAGCGTCGCGCCAATCCCCGAACGCACGGGCGTTTCGGGGTGTCTTTGAATCAGTCGTAGCCCTTAGGCTATGAGCTGATTCTCTCCCCCGTCCCCTATTATGTGACCTATTATAAACCCCTATTATGGCGATGCCGTAGGGTTTATAATGCGGTAACATAATAACTTTGCTATGAAAAAGGAAAGTTATATGCTGACAGATCGAGACCTCGAAATGATCAAATTTACGAACATTTACGGGCGTACTTTTTTGCCCGTACTTGGGCGTACTTTTTTCCCGTCCGAGAAGATCGCACGGGACAGAATTGCGAAACTCGTGAGACAAAAAATAGTCCGATATATAGACACGGATAGAGTCAAAATCGGGCGGGCGGTTGTCCTCACTCACGAGACTCAAAAGTACCTAGTTGATATCGGCTTAGAGCCTAAAAAAGTGAACAGTGGATGGACGACTATTAACCACAATATCATCGAACAGACGGCGCACTATTGGCTCTCAAAGCTAGGGGAAGTTGAGCGCACGAGCGTAGCAAAGCACGGCGCGAAAATGGAACACGTCCCCGATATGATTCTGACCCTGCCGAGCGGTGGCCGTGTATTCGTCGAAGTCGAGACAAGCCGAAAAGCACGGGGGAGATACGACGGGATTTTCGAGAAGATCAGAAAAGAAGATCCCGCCGTTGTTCTGTACGTCCTCCCAAAAGAAAAGCAAATACAGAGCTTCGCTAAGTTCCTCCCCGAATATGAACGGGTGAGAGTGATCGACATTGACACCCTCATCGAGAACGTAAAGACAACGGGCAAAGTGAGCGCAAAATTTCAGCATGAGTTTTAAATGCTACTTTTTTGGGGTTCGTGATATAATTTCATCGTGAACAAGTTAAGAGCTCCTTCCGCCTGATTAACGGATAGAGGAAATGGGTGGCGATCTTCGGGTCGTCGCCCTTTTTTTTTGCCAAATTTTTGGCAT